>DASVOT010000691.1:0-2820 GCA_036383235.1 Chryseosolibacter sp. | reverse complement strand
CGTGAGCAAGTGCGCAAGCAGGCTTTAGCCCGTGGAAATTGATACTGCATACCCCGACGATAAGGGAATAAGGTTGGATCGAGACCAACCAACGTTCAGGTTCCGACCTTGTCAACTGTCAATTGCCTCTGTCAATTGTTCTCCAGGAGGTGCGTAGTTTTTAAAGTACAGCTCCTACTCCGTCCTCAGGCACTTCACGGGATTCACCCGCGAGGCCCGGATCGCTTGTGAGGCCACGGTGATCCATGCGATGAAGAGGGCAAGCAGGCCCGCAGCCACAAAATACCACGGCGCCAGCTCGATGTGAAAGGCGAAACGCTTTAACCAGGTGTCGAGTAAAAAATAGCTGACCGGAATACCGGCGACGATGGAAAGCATGACCATCCTGGTGAAGTCGCCGGAGAGAAGCATCACGATATTTCCGGGCGAAGATCCAAGGGCCTTGCGGATGCCGATCTCTTTCAGGCGGCGCTCCGCCGTGAAGGCGGCGAGCCCGAAGAGCCCGAGGCAGGAGATCAGCACGGCGATGCTGGCAAAGTACTCCGACAAGGTAGAGACCCGCTGCTCGGACTCATACTGCTTGGCATACTCCTGGTCCTGGAAGACGTAATCGAAGGCGAATCCCGGATTATAGTCTTTATAAAAGCGCTCCAGTCTCGCCAGCGTCTCTTTTTCCTTCCCCTTCTCAAGCCGGATGTGGATGTTCCAGGTGTAAATGGGTTGGAATCTGAAAAACAAGGGGCTGACCGCCTCATGCAGGGACTGGTAATGGAAATCCTTAACGACCCCGATGATCTCCATGTCCCGGCCCCAGAGCTTGATCGTTTGGCCGATGGGGTCTTTGAGTCCCATGATACGGATAGCCGTCTCGTTGAAAACGATCTTGCTGGTGTCGGAATCCGACCCGGCGGAAAAGAAATGTCCCTGTGCCATCTCCACCCCGAGCGTTTCAAGCAGGCCGTAGTTCGCCGCCACGTTCTCGAAAAGGATCAGGTCGTTCGGATCCTTTCCCTCCCACTGCAGGCCGCTGGTGTTGTTGTTCCTCCCGAGAAAATTATGGCCCGAGCTGGAAGCGTTCACCACGCCGGGGATCTTCCTGACCTCGTCGAGAAAAGTCTTTAAAGTCGTGTTGACCTTTCCCTCCACCGGCACCCGGATGAGCTGGTCCTTGTTGTACCCCAGGTTCGCCGTCTGCACAAACTGTATTTGCCTGTAAATGACCAGCACGGAAACGATGAGGATCACCGATAGAAAGAACTGGAAAACGACCAGGCCTTTCCGCGCCCAGAGTTCCCCTGCCGTGCCTTTCACTTGTCCCTTGAGGATGGCTGCCGGTTTAAAACCCGACAGATAAAAAGCGGGATAGCTTCCCGCGACGAGGCCGGTGACGAGCGTGATGAGCGCAAGAGAAAGCAGCATCTGCGGCTCGCCTAACGAAAAATGGATCTCCTTCCCGGTAATGAGGTTGAATTGAGGGAGAAAGAGCCAGACGACAGCGCAGGCAATCACTAGCGAAAGGGTTGCCACGATCATCGATTCCCAGAGATACTGGAAAATGAGGGAGCGCCTCTGCGCGCCGATGGACTTCTTGATGCCCACTTCCTTCGCCTTTCGCGACGCCCTGGCGGTGGCCAGGTTCATAAAGTTGATGCAGGCGATGAGCAGGATAAACACGGCGATCACGGAAAACAGGCGCACATACTCGATACGACCACCCGCCTGCACGCCGTTGTCGAACGTGCCGCGCAGGTACCGCTCGGAATACTTCTGTAAAAACAAAGAGACGTTCGAATCCTTGTCTTTTCCTTTTATATAATCGCGGATCTTTGCCGCGAAAGCGCCGGCATCCACGCCCGGATGCAATACAAGGAAAGTAGGCGGACCGTTATTCCCCCATTCCTTCACCCATTGATTCTCGTCTTTGAACACTTCGAACGGAAGCGTGAAGTCGAACTGATAGGAAGAATTTGACGGCGTGCGCTCGAAGACGCCGCTCACGCGATAGCTCTTCTCATGCTGCACCTCCACGGTCTTGCCGACGGCCTCTTCCGCGGAGCCGAAGAGCCTTTTCGCAAGGTCGCGCGAGACAACAATAGCCGATTTATCTTCCATCACCTGTTCGGGCTGGCCCTGCAGCAGAGGGTAGGAAAAAATGCGGTAAAAGTCCTTTCCCACATAGAAGCCTTTTGCCTTCACATTCTTCTCGCCCACCGACAGCGTGAAATCGCTCACCCAGCTGGTGGTAGCTGCCAGCCTCACTTCGGGAAAATCTTCCTTGAGATTTTCAGACAGGATGCCCGGCGTGGAGGTCGTCGTCATAATCTCATCCGCGTAGCGCTGGTTCTCCATCACCTGGTACAACCGCTGGTCATTCTCATGGAACCGGTCCATGGCCAGCTCGTCGCGCACCCACAGGTAGATCAGCAGGGTGCAGGCCAATCCTGTGGAAAGACCCGTGACATTAATCAGAAAATAACTTTTGGCCCGCAGGAAATTGCGGTAGATGATGAGGAGGTAATGGGTGAGCATGCCTTTACGCTTTTTACGGTGCTGATCAATAGGACCTCCGGCGTCCGTTAAAGGTTGCATGGCCGCCGGTCTTTTGTTGACAGTACTACTGCGTATTCCGGAAAAGGTTACCCCGGCGATTTGACTTTTTGAATGTCGAAAAGCTGATTTTCAGAAGTCGTCCGGCAGGCACGCGGAAAGGAAATTGACAACAGGGCAATTGACAGTTGACAATAGGCACCCTCCCCATGATTCGCTCCCGTCTGCTAACCCCAAAGGGGTTTAACATTAGTAGCCCCGGGTGACAACCCG
>DASVOT010000690.1:0-10618 GCA_036383235.1 Chryseosolibacter sp. | reverse complement strand
ACGGCATTCTTTGGAGATACATCGTTCATCAGATTGCTTTCGACAAGAGGCAAATACTTGAAATCGTCGGGCACTCCATGCTGGCGGAGGATCTTTTCTATCTGAGGCAGCCACCGGTTTGCCCGTTTGATGAGGAAGATGGTATTGCTGTGGAAATAGCTATTGATCTGCAATTCTTTGTCCAGTCTTTCGTACACATCGGGAATGTCGAGCGGCACCGGCTCTCCGGCGAAGCTCATCGACCTCGGAACATCCAGGGAGACGGCCGGGAAAGGCATATCTTCGATGGGATATTGTATGTCTGCAACATTTTCGTCGCTGATGGCCTCGCGTGCCGGCGGCTGGCCGAATTCTTTGTAGGAGATATAGCCGAACAACACCACCAGCCCTGCAAGGGATATAAAATCTGAGAAACTTTTCATTAAAAATTGGGAGACAAAAGGTATTTGGAATAAAATTCATCAATGGCTTTCACGGCTTCTTCCGGCGAGTCGACCACGGCGAAGAGATCCATATCCTCCGGGTGGATCATTTTTTCAG
This sequence comes from Chryseosolibacter sp., assembly GCA_036383235.1. Classification (GTDB taxonomy): domain Bacteria; phylum Bacteroidota; class Bacteroidia; order Cytophagales; family Cyclobacteriaceae; genus Chryseosolibacter. Next base: position 10,078 of record DASVOT010000690.1, on the reverse strand, counting down.
CGATCAGCACTTTTTTCAACCAGTCCACCAGACCCTTCCAGTATTTTTTCCCCACCATCACGATGGGAAACCGACCGATCTTTTTTGTCTGGATGAGAGTCAGGGCTTCTGTGAGCTCATCTAACGTTCCGAAACCCCCGGGCATAACGATGAAACCCTGTGAATATTTAACGAACATGACTTTGCGAACGAAAAAATAATCGAACGTTATCAGTTTGTCTTTATCAATATAAATATTTCCCTGCTGCTCGAATGGAAGAAAGATGTTGAGGCCGACCGATTTTCCGCCTGCCCGGTGTGCGCCCTTGTTTCCCGCCTCCATGATGCCCGGCCCTCCGCCGGTAATGACCCCGTATCCATGCTGCACAAGCTGGTACGCCATCTCTTCCGCCATCTTGTAATTGACATGCGAGGGTTTCGTGCGCGCGGATCCAAAGATCGTAACACAGGGGCCGATCTTTGCGAGCTTTTCCATACCCTCGACAAACTCCGACATCACTTTGAAGATCATCCAGCTGTTGGCTCCCTTGATCTCCGCCCAGTCTTTATCCTTGAAAGCTGTGCGGATACGGTTCTCTTCTTCAAGGGCCTTCTTCAGCAGATCGTCATCTATCTTTTTCTTTTTTGTTTTCATCTTTACCTTGTCGGGCGAAATATACAAACGATGCAACTAAAACCGGCGTTTTTGCCGATCCTCCTCATCGGAAACCTCTTGTTGGCTGCCTGTCAATCTTCAAAAGAAAACAAGCAGGAGTCAACGCTTCCGGCCGCCGATACGACATGGGCCATACTGCCTTTCTCCAAAGTGGACAGCGTGAACCCCATCCTTGGCGCCGGGGAAGGTGAATTCGTCTGCCCGATCCTGCGTCGCCCTGTGAAATGGGAAAAAAAAGATGTCTTCAATCCTGCGGCGGTTGTCAGAGACGGCAAAGTCTTTTTGCTGTATCGCGCCGAAGATGAAACAGGGAAGTATGCCGGCACATCGCGCATCGGCCTTGCAGTCAGCGATGACGGTTTACATTTTTCGAGGAGGCATCAGCCCGTTCTCTTTCCCGAGAACGACACCCTGAAAACCTATGAATGGGAGGGAGGGGTTGAGGATCCCCGAGTTGTCGAGACGGCGGAAGGCACCTACCTCATGACGTATACCGGTTACGATGGAAAAATCGCCCGCCTGCTTCTCGCCACTTCGCCCGACCTGATTCACTGGACAAAGCATGGCACTGTTTTAAATGGCCGTTACAAGAATACCTGGAGCAAATCGGGCGCGGTCGTGGCCCGGCGGGAGGCGTCCAGGATCGTCGCGCAAAAAATCAACGGCCTCTACTGGATGTATTTCGGAGACACCGATTTGTACCTGGCCACCTCGCCCGACCTGCTTCACTGGCAACCCGTTGAAGAAAGCGGCAACCTGAAACCGGTTTTGCGGCCGAGGAAAAATTACTTCGACAGCCGGCTTGTGGAAAGCGGGCCGTTTGCATTGCTGCAGGAAGATGGAATACTGCTCATCTACAACAGCATGAACGCGGAGTCGGAAGGTGATGCGACATACGCGAAAGGGGCGTACTGCGCCGGTCAGGCGCTCTTCGACAAGAGCGACCCCTCGCGGGTAATCGAGCGGCTTGAAAGACCGTTCATGATACCCGATAAGCCATACGAAAAATCCGGACAGGTAAACGAGGTCTGCTTCCTGGAAGGCATGGTGCCCTTTAACAAGCGATGGTTTCTTTATTATGGGTCGGCGGATTCGAAGATCGCCGCCGCGGTAAGCGATCCGCTACCCTAGAACAAGGCCGATCAGTTCCTCTTTTACATTCCAGTCGCGGGCGAGCCTCAGCATGGCGGTGGCCTCCATCTCCGTTACGTACCCCTTCAGGTTATTGGCTTCCCAGACCATCGTGATCAACTTGACTCGTTTGTCCCTCGGATAGTCGCCGATGATGACGTTGAGAAAATCCCGGGCCCTGTCAAAGGCGGTTACATAATCTTGCGAGATAAAATCCATCGCCCATTTATATTCCTCGTGAGCATTGAGTTCCATGGAAGTTTTTTCCAGGTCCTCCTTCTCCGCCTCATCCAATCCATGATAATGGAAGATAACGGACTTGAGGAGCATGTACACCTTTTTGTATTCCGGCGGGTTCATGGGGCATGTGAGTCCGAAAAATACGAAAAGCCCCGACGAAACTGACTATTCGATCAAAAAAAGATCCGACGAGATCTTGTCGGCCAGAAGCCTCCCCGCGTTCGTGAGCCTGAGGCTTTCATCCTCAATGGTTACAAGGTCATGGCTCTGCAACTGGCGGATGTAGTCTTTGTGCAGCCCGAGAAGGTCGTACCCGAAGTTGCGCCTCAGTAGGGTGACATTACAGCCTTTATCCGTGCGCAGGGTGGTCAGGATATACTCGTTAACATGATCCCGTCTATTCAGGATCTCCACCTGGCATGGAACGTTGCCCTCCTTGATCGAGCGCAGATACAGGTGATTGTTTGCCACATTAAACTGGCGGCTTATCAGGTTATAGGAATGCGCACTGGGTCCGATACCCAGGTATTTTACACCTCTCCAATAGCTGCTGTTGTGGCGGGATTGGAATCCGGGTTTTGCAAAATTCGAAATCTCGTACTGTTCGTATCCCGCCGCGGAGAGCCGGTCCATAAGCCGCTCGAGTTGTGCCGCGGCTAACGTTTCGGCTACCGGCTGTAACCGGCCTTTGCGCTGCCAGTTGCCGAAAACGGTTTTTTCTTCAATGGTCAGACCATAAGCCGAAATGTGCTGTGGATTTAGACCGATGGCGTCTGAAAGATTTCTGTCCCACGCCTGTTCCGTCAATCCGGGAATGGCATAGATCAGGTCGATGCTGATGTTCTCGAAGCCCGCTTTCACCGCCGCGTCGACCGACTCGATTGCCGTGCGCGCCTGATGCGCGCGGTTGAGGTAGGTCAGTATCTCATCGTCGAAGGATTGGACTCCGATGCTGAGGCGGTTTATGCCGACGGACTTAAAATCGCGAAGCCTGGCAAGGGTCAGGTCATCAGGGTTCGCTTCCAGGGTGATCTCCGCGCCGGGCGATACAGGATGGCTGTTGAAGATGGCTGTCAGAAGGAGGCGGACCTCCGATGGATCAAGAAGAGAGGGAGTACCCCCTCCGAAATAAATAGTCTGCAGGCTTTCGCCCTCCAGGTAATCCCTTTGTAGCAGGATTTCCTCAGCCATCATCCGGATCATCTCTTCTTTAATTGACGAATTCGTGGAGAAGTGAAAATCGCAGTAGTGGCACGCCTGCCTGCAAAAAGGGATATGAAGGTAAATTCCAGCCATAATTCAGTTCAAACATACGTGCATTTCGGGCATTGGGTCAATTCTTATATTTTTGCCTCATGTTCCGTCCCTTTCTGTCGCTGGCGTTTGCCCTCTTCCTTTTCACAAGTGTTTTCGCGGAGAAAAAATTCAGCATCCTCAAAGATTTGCGGGCCGATTGGATGAAGTATGAAGACGGCTCCTACAAGCCGCTTGATAAGCTGCCGCTTACCGGCCTCAACACTGTGTACTTTGTGTTGAAAGCGGGCGACTATCCCGGCGGCTCCCTCAGGTTGATCTCGGACAAACCGTTTTTCGTTTTTTTGAACGGGAAGGTTGCGGGCGAATATACCGGCGAGATTGTGATGGACATCGACAGCCTTTCCCGCGCCGTCCGCAGTTCTGAATTTCTCGTTGCGATTCATCGCAATGACATCCGCGAAAGGGACCTGAAGACAGAGATCGCCTCGACCGGAGTTACTGTGCCGCCCGATACGGGTATTGTAAGAAAGCCTTATTCTCATTTTCGGGACTTTGTCGTCATTTCCGGCTTGCTGATCATCTTGCTTTTTCTGGTGGAGCTTCGCCTGAACCCCAAGCTCGCCTCCGATTATTTTTCAGTGGCGAGGATGTTTTCGTCGCGCGAGGTCGAGGACAGCCAGGCAAGCGCGCGGCTGACCAGCGGGTCTAACGTTCAGTTTTATGTACTGTGCAGCCTGATGACCGGCTTTTATCTTCTCATCATTCTTTACAACCTGCCTTCTACCTATGCGCTGCCTGTCCGCTTCCATGCTACCGGATTCTGGACGACCGCATGGCAGTGGCTGAAGCTCAGCGCGATCATCTTCATGGTTTTTATGCTGAAGCTTTCCATCATATTTTCGATGACGCGGTTATTCGGAATGCGCGGAATGGCTCGCTTCCATTTCTTTAACTGGATGAGACTTTTGCTCCTCGTATTCGGGACAGCGACGGTCGTTGTTTTTATTTATTTTATCTCGCGCGGAGACAGCCCGGTTTTTTTTGTCTTGTTTCTTTCGTTGGTAATTGCTGTGTTGATCGCGTGGATCGTGGTTGCCATATTTAAGCTAACCGGCCGGACGGGGCATTCCATCTTTCATTTATTTTCGTACCTTTGTGCGACAGAAATCATTCCATTGTTAATTACCGTCAAGGTACTGTTCCAATAGCTAAGATTACGTTACGTGCTGATATGAGTGAAATTGCTACTGACAGGATGCGCAGAGTGAAAAGCATCCTGGTTACCCAAGAGGCTCCTGCTGATGCTAACTCTCCCTATCTTAAGTTGTCCGAGAAATTCAATATCAAAATTGATTTCAGGCCTTTTATTCAGGTGGAACCCGTGCCGGTAAAAGAGTTCCGCAAGCAGAAGATCGATATCCTGAATCATACGGCGATCATCTTCACCAGCAGAAATGCGGTCGATCATTTTTTTCACATCTGCCAGGAATTGAAAGTAGAGATGCCTCCCGAGATGAAGTACTTTTGTATTTCGGAGCAAACTTCCAACTACCTGCAGAAGTACATCGTGATCCGGAAGCGAAAAATTTTTACCGGACAGAAGACCGCGCAGGATCTGCTGGAGATGTTGAAGAAGCACAAGAATGAGAAGTATCTTTTTCCCTGCTCCGATATCCGCAAGAATGACATACCCGATTACCTGAGAGACAACGGGTATAATTACACCGAGGCGGTGATCTATCACACGGTGGCTGCAGACCTTTCCGATCTGAAGGAAGTATACTACGATATCCTCGCCTTCTTCAGTCCCTCGGGCATCAATTCCCTGTATGTGAATTTTCCCGACTTCAAGCAAAATAACACCCGCATTGCTGCGTTTGGTCCTACTACGGCGAAGGCAGTGAGAGATGCCGGGCTGATCCTTGATATTGAAGCTCCCCTGCCCAACGCACCTTCCATGACCGGGGCATTAGAATTGTATATAAAGAAAGCCAACGGGGTGAAGTAACCACTTCATTCTTTGGAAATTACTATGTAGGCTTTTTTATTACACTTTAATTACATGCTATTGATAGTATGGTAAAAAAAGCCTTACTTTAAACTCTATTTTTTAAGCTATAATGCTGCAGCGTGCTTTTTATACAATGGCGGTTTTGATATCTGTGATGTCAGCACATGCGCAGCAGGATCCTCAGTTTACGCAATACATGTTCAATAGTATCTACATTACTCCGGCGTATGCAGGAGTGGATGGGGTGACGCAGCTTACCGCGATTCACCGCAGCCAGTGGCTGGGATACCAATCGAGTTTCAATGACGGAGGAGCGCCGACGACACAGATGATCAGCTTCACCTCTCCCATTTACAAGTTGAAAAGCGGTTTTGGCGTTTACGCGATAAACGATAACCTCGGCCCTCAGAATAACCAGGAAGCTCAAGCGATGTATGCCTACCACCTGGCGTTAAAGCAAGCGAAACTCAGCTTCGGAATAAAGGTCGGTTTTTACGGCCAGTCGATTAACTACGACCGCTACAGGGCCATTCACCCTGACGACCCGCTGCTGAATAAAGCCGGCAAGGAATCGCAGATAAGACCTGATATCGGTGCAGGCGTCTTTTACCGCGCCGAGAAATTTTACCTGGGCGCCGGCATGAACCACCTCACGAAAGCGAAGTTTGACTTTGGACTCAATGAAGGTCGCAACGCTCTTGAAAACCATTTAAACTTTACCGGAGGTTATTATTACGAGGTCAATTTTGACCTGACGTTAAATCCTACTGTCCTGGTTAAAACCGATTTTAAAGAATATTCTTTCGATCTGGGCGTAATTGCCACGCTGAAAGACAAGATGTGGGCAGGTTTGTCGTTTAGACAATCGGAGGCGGCAAATGTGTTGCTGGGTTACAGCTTCCTGAAAGATAACTCGTTGCGGTTCGGATATGCCATCGATGTGGTCGTTAAAGACCAGGAAGCCAAAGAAAATTTCTCGCATGAGCTGATGCTGAGTTATCAGCTTCCCGGAGTGACTGCCGGTAAAAAGGTGGTTCGAACCCCCCGATACAGGCATTAAACGGCTTTAAATTTGGGTTTTGTCCGGAAATTTAGGAATTTGAAAAAGCATTTTTTAAAATAAAATTATAAAAACATATCTTTCGAGTCTGTAATCATTCAATCTATATGAATAGATCTGTTTCTTCTAAATTAGTCTTAGTCATGACGGGCGCTTTAGCCAGCGCCTGTGGTTTGCTTGGCTTGGGAGGTCAAGGGGGCGGTGATCAGGGCGAACTGGTTGGCGTTCCCGGACGCGAAGGATGGGTAATGACCATTCCGTACGGGATGGTGCCGATCCCGGCAGGTACATTTCATATGGGTCAGGCGGATGAAGATCCCGCATCCACGCAGATCAATTTTAACAAGCAGGTGACCATCGGTTCCTTCTTCATGGATGATACAGAGATCACCAACAACGAGTATCGGCAGTTTACGAACTTCTTCCTGGTGGACGCCGGGACCATTGAAGGATTTGATGCTGTGGATCCTGAAACCTTCAGGCAGGAATATTACCCGGATACCACCGTGTGGGTGAGGGACTTTGCGCACCACATGGGCGATCCGATCCAGGACTATTACTACTGGCACCCGGGATATGACGACTATCCGGTGGTCGGTATCGACTGGGACGCCGCTGTCTTTTTCGGTAAGTGGAGGACGGCCTATCTCAACGATTACAGAAAGAGCGTCGGCGACTTTCCGATGCCTGAATTCCGGTTGCCCTCCGAGGCCGAATGGGAGTACGCCGCGCGCGGCGGCCGTGACATGGCGAAATACCCGTGGGGAAATCCCTACATCAGGAATTCCAAAGGATGTATGCTTGCCAATTTCAAACCTGGGCGCGGTAACTTTTACGATGACGGATTTGCATACACGTCTCCCGTCCAATCGTATTTTCCCAATGACTTCGGTTTGTATGACATGGCCGGCAACGCTGCCGAGTGGTGCCTTGACGATTTCAATCCGGCATCGGTTCCTACTGTGTGGGACCTGAACCCGCAATTCATCGATCCCCGCACGAACCCGGAGAGCAGTTCCTATGACCCGCGGATCCCTCCCAAAAAGGTCGTGCGCGGCGGTTCCTGGAAGGATGTTGCCTATTACCTGGAGACTGGTACCCGCACTTACGAATTTAAGGATTCGACGAGAGCGTATATCGGCTTCCGTTGCGCGTTGACGCACCTGGGCCGCTCGTCTGGACAAGAATTTTAATTTTTCAAAATTGTACACATACTATTAATAGAATACGACTTAAACCTTACTAAAACCTTACGAAAATGAGCAAGAAAAAAGGCGGATTTACCGAGCTTCTTTACAAAACCATAATGCCGAAAGTTTACGGTATTGGTGCTGCGGTTGTTATTATCGGTGCGTTGTTCAAAATTTTGCACATGCCGGGTGCCGATGAGATGTTGATGATTGGTCTTAGCACGGAAGCAGTTATCTTCTTCTTAAGTGCGTTTGAACCGCCTCATCAGGAAGTAGATTGGTCAAAAGTTTATCCTGAATTGGCAGAAGAATATGAAGCGCCTGCCGTAGCGCCCCGCATTTCAAACAAACAACAAGGCGGAGCATCTCTGACCCAGCAATTGGATGCCACACTCGAGAAGGCCAAGATCGGCCCCGAGCTTCTTGAAAGCCTCGGAAAGGGGATGAACAACCTCGCCGACTCAGCCAAGAAAATGAACAACCTCTCGGATGCCGCCGTTGCGACAAACGATTATGCGAAGAACGTGCAGTCTGCCTCAAAGGCTCTTGCCGAGATGAACAAATCATACGATGTGGCCATCAAGGCAGTGTCTTCCATGGCGGATGCGTCCAAAGACGCAGGCGAATACCACAGCCAGGTACAGAAAGTAACGAAGAACCTCGCTGCCCTGAACTCGGTTTACGAAATGGAATTGAAAGACGCAGACAGCCACGTGAAGAACATGAACAAGTTCTATGAAAGCCTCACCGGAGCGATGAATGGTCTTTCCAAGGTGGGCGATAACACGACCAAGTTTACCAATGAACTGGGTAAACTGACTGACAACCTCACCGCGCTTAACAGGGTGTACGGCAGCATGCTTACTGCGATGAAAGGCAGCGCCCAGTAATTTTATAAATGATTTTGAACACTATCCTAATACCAAACGAATATGGCAGGCGGTAAGGAAACCCCCAGGCAGAAGATGATCGGTATGATGTACTTGGTACTCACCGCTCTTTTGGCGCTGCAGGTCAGCAGCGCGGTCCTGGAAAAATTTGCGATCATCAATGAAACCATGCTCAGTTTCAATGCGCGCAGCATGACCCAAAATGCTACCACGCTAAATGAAATTGTCAAGGAGGCCGGGAAGAGTCCGAATGCCCGGGTTGTCAACGCGCGCGAAAACGCGCAGAAAGTAAGGGAACTTACCACGACAACGCTTGACAACGTGCGCAAGGTCAAGGTGGAAATGATGAAGCAGTCGAACACTGATAAAGTTGATGAAGCACTTATCAACGATCACGGCTCCAAGGTTGCGGCAATGATGGTATCCACCCCTGCCGGTAAGAACTTCGAGAATCTGTTGAATGATTACGTCAAGCAGTTGAAAGCGCTGACGGGTCTCTCCGACAAGGAGTTTCCGACGCTTGCAAAGGCGCCCAAGGATATGCCCCTCTTTGCCTCCGACGAGGACCACGCCAACAAGGACTTCCTGACCTTTACATTCGAGAATACGCCGCCGATCGCGGCCATTACGTCCGTGACGCAGATTGAAACCGAGATCCTCGACTACGAGACGAGGGCTTTGGATAAGCTGCTGGCTGACGCCGGTATCGGTAAGGTTAGTTTTGATAACATGGTGCCGATGGTAAGGACCAAGTCATCGGTGGTGGCCGCAGGAGCGAAATACGAAGCTGACTTATTTATTTCGGCATCGTCGTCCTCTTTCGTCCCTGAGATGTATAAGGATGGGCAGAAGCTCGAACTCTTCAACGATCCTTCCGGCGTTAAGATGGGTAAAATCGAGTTCACCGCAACTGGCGGAAGCTATGATCCGAAAACCCTGCTGGCGAAGAAGACTTTCAAAGCGGAAATCAAACTTCCCGATACTACTTTGACCGAAGAAGTAGAATATTTCGTTGCTCAACCCGTTATCAAGGTAACAACCGGTAATGCGCCGACCTTGTACATGAACTGCGGTAACACGGTAAACATTGAAGTGCCCGCGCTCGGAACGAATTACAATCCGTCGTTCGGCGCGAATGGCGCAGAAGTAATAAAAGGTGATAAACCGGGCAAAGTAACGATCATTCCTTCGCAGAGGAAAGTGACTGTGAGCGTCAGCAACGCAGGCACCGGACTGGGTTCTGTGGGATTTGACGTAAAGACCATTCCACTCCCCCGGTATCTCATAAAGGACAACACCGGAAAAGAGGTGGATAAGAAGCTCGGCGTGCGCGGAAGTGCCCTCACCGGCCTGCGCGTGGTAGCCGACCCTGACCCGAACTTCAAGGAAGAAGTTCCGCAGGACGCTGTTTACAGGATCCGCAGTATGGAAGTGATCCATGCACGTGGCGCTTCCCCTGTGAATCGTATGAATGCAACCAATGAAGTGCTTGACCTGGCTCCATGGAGGGCCCAGTTCAAACCTGGCGACCGGATCGTAATTGAGATCAAGACCGTAACCAGGAGAAACTTCAGAGGACAGGAAGAAAAGGTAGAAGTGAGAAACGAGGTTTATAACGTACCTATTCAATAATCGCTGTTTATG
>DASVOT010000689.1:0-3619 GCA_036383235.1 Chryseosolibacter sp. | reverse complement strand
ACGCCGGCTTCTTCCCAGCCCGGCACCCTTAGCTCTTTCTTCCTGAAAGAGTATAGAGGCGCGAAAAAATGAGGGCGCAATCGTTTGTTTACCTGTCTAATCTCTTAGCCTGACGGCTATGGGGTATAGGGGTATAAGGGTGCGGATATAGGGAAATATGGATATACGGATATACGGATATATGGATATATGGACATATGGATATCACTGTCGTCCGGGAAAGTTTTATACAATTCAACTCCCCGAGTGATCAGGAGCGGTCGGTGGCGAATACCGAAAAACTGATTTCTCAGCAGTCGTCGGGAAGGCGCAGAGGTGCTTAAAGGAAATTGACAACAGGCAATTATAACGGTATAAGGGTATGGTGTCCCTGAAACTTGCAAGTTTTCTCTATCTTTCGCCTATGAAGATTCAGATCATCAACGGGCCGAACCTCAACCTTCTGGGCAAGCGGGAGACGTCGATCTATGGAAGCCGGTCATTCGAGTCCTTCTTTCAAGAATTGAAGAAACGCTTCCCGGAAACGGATCTCCGGTACTACCAGTCGAACGTGGAAGGGGAAATCGTGAACAAACTTCACGAGGCAGGATTTGATTTCGACGGCATTGTGCTGAACGCCGGAGCATACACGCACACTTCTGTCGCCATCCACGATGCCATCGCCGGAATAAAAACTCCCGTTGTCGAAGTGCATATTTCCAACGTCTACGGAAGGGAGGAATTCAGGCATAAAAGTCTGATCACCGCAAAATGCATCGGGCTGCTGACCGGTTTTGGGCTGGAAGGATACGCGCTGGCGATATCGTATTTCCTCAGCAGGCGCTCCTGAAAAAAATTTCCAGGCGGAGTCCCGCCGAAGTGGTCCTGACAATAAACCCATTATAAAGAACTGTGCACATGATTTCTTTTTATCCCGGTCCTTCGAGAGTTCACGACGAAATCCCCCATTATGTTAAGGAAGCATACTCGGAAGGGATCCTCAGCGTCAACCACCGCAGCGAGGAATTCATGAAGATGTCGGAAAAGACCATTCAGCTGCTAAAACGCAAGCTGGAGATCCCTGGCGACTACACCGTATTTTTCACAAGCTCTGCCACCGAATGCTGGGAGATTGTGGCGCAATCGCTGGTGACGAAAGCGAGTCATCATTTTCACAACGGAGCGTTCGGAAAGAAGTGGTTCGATTACACGAAGCGTATTTGCAGCGGCGCGAGGAGTTTTCCTTTCGATCGCAATGACCTGATCAACGTGAAAAAACTCCGGCTCGGGGCGGAAGAAGGCGTCATTTGTCTGACCCAGAATGAGACATCCAACGGCACCCAGGTGAGCAACGAGGTGATCCGCGCTATCAAAGACCGCTATCCCGACCACCTCGTTGCGGTAGACGCCACTTCCAGCATGGCGGGAATTTTCCTCGACTTTAAATCGGCCGATGTCTGGCTTGCTTCCGTTCAAAAATGTTTCGGACTACCGGCAGGTTTGGGGCTGATGGTTTGCTCGCCGGCAGCCGTGGAGCGGGCAAAGCGCATCGGCGAGAAAAAACATTACAACAGCCTGACCTTTATGGCGGAGATGATGGAGAAGTGGCAAACTCCCTTTACCCCGAATGTGCTGGCCATCTATTTGCTGATGCGGGTAATGGAGGAGAGCAAGCCCATCCGCAACGTTCACGAGAAGATCGAAGAACGATTTCGCGAGTGGATGGATTTCTTCAGCGAACGGCAGACCATCCGGCATTTCATCTCCAATGAAGAAGCGCGTTCGTTCACCGTCATTCCCGTGGAGGCGAAAGAGCCGCTCGTCGCGGCTATAAAATCCAGGGCGAAGAAGAACGGCATTCTTCTTGGGGAAGGCTACGGCGACTGGAAGGCGACCACCTTCCGGATCGCCAATTTTCCGGCCCTGAAAAAAAGTGAAATCAAAACGCTCCGGGAATTCCTGGAGGACTACGGCTGAAAACCCGTTTGTCCGGGTACCGCGGCGCTCGCACACACCAACACCTTCACGCAATGTTCAATCTGAAAGAAATCTTTTCCGTTACGCTGATCCTGTTTTCCGTGATCGATATCCTTGGCTCGATCCCATTCATCATTCTTATCCGGAAGCGGGAAGGCAGGATCGAAGCGGAAAAGGCGACGCTGATATCCGCCTTGCTCATGATCGCGTTCCTCTATCTTGGAAAGTCCATCCTTCAGCTCTTCGGGCTCGACGTTGCTTCCTTTGCGGTGGCCGGCGCCATCGTCATCTTCATCGTAGCCATTGAAATGATCCTGGGCATCACGCTGATCAAAGACGATCCGAACGCCCGGGGCGCCGGCTCGGTGGTACCCCTAGCCTTCCCGTTGATCGCGGGGGCCGGCACGTTGACGACCATTATTTCCCTTCGCGCCGTATACGAGGAGGTCAATATCCTATGCGGAGTTGTTTTTAACGTCGTGATCGTCTATCTCGTCCTGAGGTCCAGCTCGTGGCTTGAGCGCGTGATCGGCGAATCGGGTTTTTCCGTACTTCGCAGGGTGTTCGGCGTGATCCTGCTCGCCATCGCGGTGAAAATATTCAAATCAAACGTGTTTCTCCAATGATCCGGATCTTTACCGACGGCGCTGCGCAGGGCAATCCCGGTCCCGGCGGATATGGCGTCATCCTGAAATACAACGACCACGTCAAGGAGCTCTCGCAGGGTTTCCGCCTGACCACGAACAACCGGATGGAGCTGCTGGCGGTGATCACGGGACTGGAGGCCATTAAGAAAGAGGGCATTCCGGTGAGCATCTACTCTGATTCGGAGTATGTGGTGAAGGCCATCGAGCAGGGTTGGCTGTGGAACTGGGAGAAAAAGAATTTCGCCAAAAAGAAAAATTCCGATCTGTGGAGGCGCTATATCCCGCTGCACAAAAAATACAAACCCAGGTTCCACTGGGTGCGGGGCCACGCCGGTCATCCTGAAAACGAACGTTGCGACTACCTGGCAGTGAGGGCCGCCACTACGGCGCCGCTGCTGGTCGATGTTGAATACGAGAATAACCGGGAGGAGCGGTAGTCGGTAAATCGGTAGTCGGTAGTCGGTATGTCGGTAAATCGGTACTCAGTAGTCGGTACTCGGTATGTGCGAGTTTCCAGGTTCGGTTGCGCGAAGGTAGAAGCTTCCGGGAAGTTTCAGACTTCGCGGAAGCTGTGGGCGGGGTTGGTGCGGATGGTGACGGAGGGGTGCTCCTCCGAATGTAGACCAGCACTCATCTCACTCTTTGCAGCACACCTGACGTTAAGGGCGCTGGTCAACTTCCGCGAAGTGAAAAACTTCCCGGAAGTTGGGTTGGGGTCTGCTTCGCATATTTGAATTGCCACGGGCTAAAGCCTGCCTGCGCACCGTGCTCGCGCACCGTGGCAATTTATGTGAAGATGTAGATAGGTGGAGTGCTCCGGAAGACCGGACGCCTATATCAATTGCCACGGCGCGTAAGCCCGCGCGTGGGCCGGCTTTAGCCCGTGGCAATTAATCTGAACATATGGACGTAATCCGGAAGATCGGACTCTTACTTCATATCAGACCAACACTCATCTCACTCTTTGCAGCTCACCTGACGTTAAGGGCGCTGGTCAACTTCCGCGAAGAGAAAAA
>DASVOT010000688.1:0-3889 GCA_036383235.1 Chryseosolibacter sp. | reverse complement strand
CGCGCCACGGCTACACGCTGTTGCTGACCGCCCGACAGCTGAGCAGGACGGACATGCAATTTGTCTTCCAGTCCGATCTGCTTGAAGAGATTCGTCACGCGTTTCTCAATATTTTTTCTGGGTGCGTTCTGCAGCTGCATAATCAGCTCCACATTCTCGCGGGCGGAGAGCACTGGAATGAGGTTAAAAGACTGAAACACGAAACCGATGTTGTGCAACCTGAAATCGATGAGCTCGTTGGGAGAAAGCTTCGTGATGTCAATCCCTTTGATCACGATGTTGCCGCTATCGGGTTTATCCAGGCCACCTATGAGATTGAGAAGCGTGGTCTTGCCCGAGCCGGAAGGGCCGACGAGCGCAGTGAACTCGCCTCTTTCAACATGAAGGTGAACATTGTCGACGGCGACGACGGGGATCGTCTCGGGGTTGTAGACTTTTCGGATGTTATGGGCGTCGATGACGGGTATCATAGCTGTTTTACTTCTGCAATGCTTCTACGGGTTGTAACCTTATTGCTTTTAACGCCGGCAACAAGGCTGACATGAGCGCTACCCCGATGACAATTGCCATTTCCCTTGCGATCTTTTCCCAGGGAAACTCGGGATACAGAACGGTCGAGAATCCAAATGAGGTCATGGCCTCGCCTCCGAGCGTTGAAATATCCAGCCCATGGTTGCCGTAAAAAAGAACGATCAGCCACGAGATCAGTATTCCCAGCGGCGTTCCGGATAACGTCAGAAAGATCGTCTCTGTGAGGATCATGCTGAAAACCCGGATGCGGTTCATCCCGAGCGCCAGCAGCATTCCGATTTCATGCGATCGCTCCAGCACTGCCATCAGCATGGAATTGACGATGCCAAAGGAAAGGGCAAACATGATGATGGTAATAAAAATGTACGAGTACTGGTCGGTCGTGTCGATCATCAGCTTTGTTTCAGCGGAGATCTCTTCCCAGGTTTCAACCTGCAGCGCCGGAAATTTTCTGTTAAGCTCTGCTTTCGCGGCATCCACGTCCGCGTTTTCTTTCAGGATGATAGCGACTTCATGAAAATCATCTCCCAAAGAAAGGAGTCCGCTGATATCGTCCTGCCGGACAAAGACCATCCGCTCGTCGCGCGGGGCGTTGTCCGTCTGATAGATTCCGGCTACACGGAACGCGGAGGAGACGATGTTGCTGCCGCGGTCCATGGTGGTGAGGACCAATTTCGAATTAAGTTTCAGGTTCATTTTGTCGGCGAGCTTTCTGCCGATGAGCACGGGATTGCTTTTCGTGCCCGCCAACCCCTCGCCTTCAACGATCTTTGAATCGAGTTGTGAGACGGGGTTTTCGCTCGCGGGATTGACGCCGACGATCTGAACGCCTGACGATCCCGTTCCCGTGGCGAGCATCCCCTGACTGACGGTGCGGGTGGCGAAGGCTGAGACCTTATCGGCCTTCCCTAATTCCTCCAATATTTTTTCCCGGTCGTCAATGACGAACTTAGGATCGTAATCCTCCTTGAAAGACGGGTGATGGAGCTGGAGGTGCCCTACTTCAGTATGGATGACGCTGGTGACCCGGTCTTGTAATACGCCTTTGTACAAACTCAGAACGAATAACCCGGCCACGAGCCCGAAAGCCACCGATCCCATGATGATGAGGCTGCGGGTCTTGTTCCGCCAGATATTCCGCCATGCCATGATGATGATCGCCATAATTCTATTTTTTCATTGCTTCCACAGCGTCGAGGCGCAGCGCTGTTACTACCGGATAAAGCGACAACAGAATGCCAAGTGCGACGATGATGACTCCCTGCGTGACGAAGTTCGATGGGTCCGTCGACGCCGGGAATATCGGTTCGAAATTGAATTGTTTGTAAGCTTCCGCCATCTCGCCGCCAATTCTGATGGGATACCTGTTCAGGTACCACACAAGCGGGATGCTGCAGACAAGTCCGAGCGCGGATCCGATGAGCACTGCAAGGATCGATTCAATAAGCAGGAGACCCGCAAGCTTTCGTTTCTTCATGCCAACCGCGACGAGCATGCCCATCTCATGTCTCCTCTCCGCCAGCATCATGAGCATGGTCCCAAAGATTCCAAAGCAGATGAGGAGGTAAAGTATTCCCAGGATGATGTACATGCTGCCCTTGTCCATTCGGATATGCTGGTCGACGTCCGGCAGCAGCTCCTTCCAGCTCATCACCTCGTATCCCTTGCCGGAGATTTCCGCGAGGGAACTAACCGTTTGTGCCAGGGATTTGTCTGAACTCATCCCGATCACATAGGAGGTGACCAGGCCGGGCGCGGAAAAAAATTCCTGGGCGGTACCGAGAGGCATAAACAAAAGCTGGTCGTTTAGCTCCGGTGAGCCGAACGTCAGAAGTCCTTTGATTGTGTATTTGCCGGCCGCAAGCGCCCCGTGGTAACCCTGTCCGATGAGGTATAAGGTGTCGCCCAGCCCCAGCTTTAACCTCACAGAAAGTCCATCCGCCAGTAACACACTTTGCGCATCTCCGCTTGTGAAATAATGGCCTGCGCTGATCTTCTGCTTCAGCGCGGTAATCATGTTTTCTTCTTCCGGTGAAATGCCCACCACCATGCAGCCTTTGGTAACGTCCTGAAAGGAAGCAAGGGCGTATGACTCGATCCTGGGCGCCATGGCCGTGATGTTTTTCTGGGCTTTCACCGCCGATTCGTACCCGGCGTTCCTTTCCAGTGCGTTGTCCAGCTCGGGATGGTCCCAGTAGCCCTCGCGGTGGATCTGGATATACCCGGTATAATATCCTACCAGGTTGCGGATAAAGTTGTCAAAGACGCCGGTCTGCAAGCTGCTGGCGGTGACGGAAATGATCATGGCAAAAAAGATCCCCGAGATGGTGATGGCCGTCCGGTTTTTGTTTCGCCACAGATTCTTCCACGCCAGATTCAACCACATATCATTTCAGGGTTTTGAGCTGTTGCAAGGTGAAGAATGACTCGGATATCGGCTTGTTATAGGTGATGGCCGAATACACCATGATTGTCTTTTGATCTTTTTTATCCATGGGGATCATCTCCAGGTACGTTGGGATGAGCCTGCCGTCCATCATCCTGACGCGCGATGCAGTCATAACATTGATCAGCACGCCGTCTTCGTCATAAAATTTGGTGTGCAGTTCGATGAAATCTTTCTTGTCGATGCTGATCATCAGCTTGCCCCAGACGATGGCCGCCTGAGGCTTTGGGATCATTTTGATGATGTAGCAGGGCCTGTTGTCAATCACGGTATCACCGGCAAACGTGTGGTCGTAATCTTCGACCATGGAGGATTCCTTTACCAGGTCATCGTTCGTGAAGTCGGTACCCATCCAGGATTGGGTCATCATCGAGGGAGGAAGCTTGATGGTTCGTTCAAGGACCGGCACCCAGTTCCACACTTCCTTTTTTATTTTCAGGAACGCGACGCCTTTGTCTTTAACAGGACTCTTGACGAGGATCATGGCATAGTCATCGCCTTTCGTCCACGTCTTCACTGTCATCTCTCGTTGCCAGGTCGGACGTTCCGTACGAATGGTGATCTCTGCCTGAGAGGTGAGGCCTCTCATATTGTCGTCCGCTTTTTTTATTACCTCTTTTGCCGTAAGGGCCGGCTGCTGAAGTCGGCTGAGGAACAGTATTATAAGGAGGATGGCCATCGTGGTGACAGCAGAAATGACTGTTGCAATTGCAACGATCGGGTATTTTGAGGGAGGGATGAATGATGCCTGTCGGCCGCCGAGACGATATTTGTCAGGTTTGCCCGCTCGTCGCAGTGTTAACCTTCGTCGGCCGGTGGCGCCGGGTTGCTGGGCGAAGGAAAGAATCGTATTATTCCGCTTCCAGCACCAACACCCAGTCGCCTTCGCCGCGGCTGTTGACACCGGGAGGG
>DASVOT010000687.1:0-2420 GCA_036383235.1 Chryseosolibacter sp. | reverse complement strand
AGGATAGAACCGCGGTCAAATGGCCGGTATAGAATTAATTAATAGATTCGTTGCCTTGACTATGGAAAACGATGTGCGAACGATCTGGACGATCGGCCATTCCACCCGGACGCTGGAGGAATTTCTTGGTCTGCTGTCGCTTCATCAGATCCGGTTGCTGGCCGACATCCGGTCGTTTCCAGGCTCCAGGCGATTTCCGCATTTCAATAAGGAAAATCTTTCCGCATCTCTCGAGGCCCACGCAATTGATTATGTTCATCTCCCAGGCCTGGGAGGACGACGCAAGCCAAGGGACCATTCAGCCAATAATGCGTGGAAGCATCCGGCATTTCGCGGATACGCAGACTATATGGAAACCGACGAGTTCCGGGAACAGATCGCCCATCTTGAGAACCTGGCGAGCAAGCGCAGGACCGCTTATATGTGCTCGGAGGCCCCATGGTGGAAATGCCACCGGGCGCTTGTCTCCGATTACCTCAAAGTTCGCGGATGGACGGTATGGCACATTATGGAAAAAGGGAAACTGACAGAACATCCTTACACAAGCCCCGCAAAGCCATACCAGGGAAAATTGTTTTACAATGAATAAATGCCTATCCGTGGCAGTAGGAAGACTCGAACACTTTCAGACTGACGTCGTAGGTAGCATGCGGACACGACCATTCCAAACCGGGCGAAGAAAATGTCACGGCGCATCCATAGCCGGCGATGCGCTTTGTTCTAGAGCCTTTGACGGAAGGAACTTGTCCGTTGCTCTTTCTTCCCCAGGATGCCCAAAGGTATTTCATAAGTTTTTTCTCAGGAATTAAAAAATTGTACCGCGGGCGCAGTCGGTAACCGAATGTGCCGGAAAGGAAAACGCGGGTCGCTTTAATTGCCTTACACCTTGACAACTTTAACATCTGGGTGGTCTGGCGAAGCGGCATAAGTGATGTCGGTCACCATGCCTTCCACACCGATATAATGCGTTTGTTTCTCATGAGGTACCGGGATTGCGGTGTTGACTGCAATTGAATTATGAAATCCCATGACATGCATTCCCTTTTCCACCTTTCTCTTCCCGGAGACAACTGTTGCTTCGACCTCTTTTCCGTTTAAGTAGTCCGCGTAATTTTCTTTGATAATCACTTTTGGCAAATACATAACTGGCGAGTTTCCCCTGAACGGGGGCCAAAAAATCATACATGAGGCAAAAAAAAAACCTGCCGGATGGCAGGTTTTTGCAAAGATACGCCTGGATCTTAGAATTCACTCGCCCCTACGTCGTAAGCGACTCCTTTCAACCTCTGGTTTTCATAGAAGTCCTTGGCGATCCTCAAACCTGATATATCTTTTCCCAGATTGACCGCGGGCGATGCAGCCTGCAGGCGGTAATTGTCGGCGGCGGCGTTGACAAACTGCAGTGTATCAAGGTTGGTGACAATGAGATTATTCGACATGTCCACTTTCACTTCATCGCTTACACGATACACAAATGCCTGCTTGTCGCCCGTCGCCAGCGCCCCGGGATTCGAAATAATATTGTTGACCACCGTGTTCATCGGCACTTTCTCTGAATAAAGGCGAATGCCGTACATCTTTGGGTTGACAATGGTATTGTTGACAAAGGTGAAACCGTTTCCGGGAGTGAAACGCTCGTCACAGAAGATGCCGTTGAGACCGGCGTCGATGATTATGTTGTTGTAGACGACGTTGTCGCCGATTCCCATGACGATGAGCCCGTTTCCGTTCCCTTTCTTGATGAAGTTGTTGTGGACAGTTCCTCCGGTTCCGGAGCCGATCTGAATCCCGTTGTTCTGGTATTGGAGGTTTTTGGTCCCGTAATTTTCAATGGTGTTGTTGAAGATCTCGGTTCCCTCGATCGCGCAGCCAACCTGGATGGATTCCCATCCGGAATTTCTGACAATATTGTTGTAAACCTTCAACCCTTTTATCAGGTGCGGCAACCTTATACCGCAGTCGCGCTGCATCCCGTCGAAGAACGAGTTTCCGATATAGAATCCTTCGCCGCCGGTGTCGTGTACATAGTTGTCGTGCAGGGCGACGTCATACATGGTGAAATTGTCCCGGATGGTGGCATCGTCGCAGGTTGGATCGGTCTTCGCCATGATTCCGGCGAAGTTGACGTTTGAAATTTCGACGTGGTCAACTTCGAAATTCGTGCTCAGTCCGTCCAGCTTCATTCCCATTTCCCCGCCCTGGATGTTGATGCCATAGACGCCGTCGGCGGAACCTCCGGTGATGCGGAAATATTTGCTGTTGGTAGTTTTCAAAGCGTGCCATTTGTCAGTTGCCTTCAAGTTCACTTTGCCACCGCAGCTCCGGATCTCGATCGGTTGCTCTTCTGTCCCAGTAAGATTCCGGAACTCGATTGATCCATAGGTGAATGCGCTGTTCAGGCAGATCACGCTACCGGGCTT
>DASVOT010000686.1:0-11452 GCA_036383235.1 Chryseosolibacter sp. | reverse complement strand
GCACGTCTTTGTCGCGCTTCGGCCTGGAGAACAGCTTGGTGTCGATCACGACTCCCTTCAGCGATGGCGGTGCCTTCAGGGAAGCATCCTTCACATCGCCTGCCTTGTCTCCGAAGATCGCACGGAGGAGTTTCTCCTCGGGCGTGGGATCCGTTTCACCTTTCGGCGTGATCTTTCCGATGAGGATGTCGCCCTCTTTCACTTCCGCGCCGATGCGGATGATGCCATTTTCGTCGAGGTGCTTGACCGCCTCCTCGCTTACGTTTGGAATTTCCGACGTCAGCTCTTCCTCTCCGCGTTTTGTGTCGCGCACCTCCAGCTCGAACTCTTCGATGTGAATCGAGGTGTATATGTCGTCGCGAACGACGCGTTCGGAGATGACAATCGCATCTTCAAAATTATATCCCTGCCAGGGCATGTAGGCAACCAGGAGGTTGCGGCCCAGGGCGAGCTCACCGTTTTGCGTGGCATAGCCCTCGCAGAGCGGTTGGCCTTTCACGATCTTTTCGCCCTTCTTCACGAGGGGCGTCAGGTTGATGCACGTATCCTGGTTGGTTCTCCTGAACTTGATCAGGCTGTAAGTCTTGAACTCATCATCGAAGCTCACGAGTCTCTGCTCGTCGTTCACTTCGTATTTGATGGTGATCTTCTTGGCGTCGACGCTTTCCACGACTCCATTGCCTTCCGCCAGGATGAGCGCACGTGAATCCAGCGCCACCTGCCCTTCAAGACCGGTGCCCACGATGGGGGCTTCCGGACGCATCAGGGGAACGGCCTGCCGCTGCATGTTCGATCCCATCAGCGCGCGGTTCGCATCATCGTGCTCCAGGAAGGGAATCAACGAGGCGGCTACCGACACAATCTGGTTGGGAGCGATGTCCATGTACTTCAGGTCCTTCGGCTCGACCACCGGGAAGTCACCCTCGAAACGGGATTTGATCTTCTCGTCGACGAACTCGCCGGACGGCTTGATCTGCACATTCGCCTGCGCGATATAATTGGTATCCTCCTCTTCCGCTGTCAGGAAGATGACAGGATCCTTAACTTTCACTTTTCCGTTCTCGATCTTGCGGTAAGGCGTTTCGATGAAGCCCATCTTGTTCACCTTCGCGTGGACGCAAAGCGACGAGATCAAACCGATGTTCGGACCTTCCGGGGTTTCGATGGTGCAGAGGCGACCGTAGTGAGTGTAGTGCACGTCGCGAACTTCAAACCCGGCGCGCTCGCGCGAAAGACCACCCGGACCGAGCGCCGACATTCTGCGCTTGTGCGTGATCTCGGCCAGCGGATTGGTCTGATCCATGAACTGGGAAAGCTGATTCGTTCCGAAGAATGAATTGATCACGGAAGACAGCGTGCGCGCGTTGATCAGGTCTACGGGCTTGAAATCTTCATTGTCGCGAACATTCATTCTTTCCTTGATCGTGCGGGCCATACGGGCCAGGCCGACGCCGAACTGCGAATATAACTGCTCACCAACGGTGCGGACTCGCCTGTTGCTCAGGTGGTCGATGTCGTCGACAACCGCTTTCGAGTTGATAAGACCGATGAGGTATTTGACGATCAGGATAATATCCTCCTTTGTCAGCACCCGCTGGTCATAGCCAAGATCCAGGCCGAGCTTCTTGTTGATCCGGTAACGGCCCACTTCGCCGAGGTCGTATCGTTTCTCGCTGAAAAAGAGGCTCTGGATAATATCGCGGGCGGTCTGTTCATCAGGCGCCTCCGTATTGCGGAGCTGGCGGTAGATGTATTCGACTGCTTCCTTCTCGGAGTTGGAAGTATCCTTCGCCAGGGTGTTGAAAATGATGTTGTAATCCGAAATATTGATGTCGTCGCGGTGCAGGATGATCGACTTGACGCCTGAATCGATGATGACGTCAACATCTTCGGCCTCGATCACATGGTCGCGCTCCAGGAGCACTTCGTTGCGGTCGATGGAAACCACTTCGCCGGTATCCTCATCCACAAAGTCTTCGGTCCAGGTTTTGAGTACCCGGGCGGCAAGTTTCCGGCCGACGATCTTCTTGAGTGTGTTTTTATTTGCCTCCACTTCCTCGGAGAGCCCGAAGAGATCGAGGATATCTTTATCCGAACCGTATCCGATGGCGCGCAAAAGCGTGGTGACGGGGAATTTCTTCTTGCGGTCGATATAGGCGTACATCACCGCATTCACGTCGGTGGCAAACTCGATCCATGAACCTTTAAAGGGGATGATCCTGGCGGAATAGAGCTTGGTGCCGTTGGTATGCTTGCTCATGGCAAAGAAGACCCCGGGTGAGCGGTGCAGCTGCGATACGATGACGCGCTCGGCTCCATTGATCACAAAAGATCCTTTCTCGGTCATGTACGGAATGTTGCCGAGAAATACTTCCTGTTCAATGGTTTCAAAGTCTTCGTTGTCCTCGTCGTTGCAGGTAAGGCGAAGCTTTGCTTTGAGCGGAACGGAGAACGTCAGGCCGCGATCGATGCATTCATCGACGTTGTACTTGGGAGGATCAATGGTGTAATCGACAAACTCAAGGACAAAATTCTCACGTGAATCGCTTATGGGAAAGTTTTCTGCAAAAACCTTGTAAAGACCTTCGTTTTGTCTTTTTTCCGCGGGCGTCTCTATCTGTAAAAAATCTTTGAAAGACTGGAGTTGCAGATCCAGAAAATCAGGGTAGTCGAGTACCTTCTCGATGGAAGAGAAATCGATCCTGCCATTATTAATTTTCTTTGCCAAGGTGTGTTTCGTTTTAGGTTCTTAAATCCTGGACTAGAACAATCCTGATTGCGTTCGGGTACAGAGGGCTACAGGGCACAAATGGGGATAGACCCCGTCTGATTCTGACCGATCATAATCGGAACCGAACCAGGCACGGGGTCTAACCGAAGCTTGAGAGAAACTCTTCTTTTCTCCAAGAAGATTATTTCAACTCCACTTCAGCACCAGCCTCGGTAAGTTGCTTCTTCAGGTTTTCAGCTTCGTCTTTAGGCAGACCTTCCTTGATGGTCTTCGGGGCTCCGTCAACCATGTCTTTAGCTTCCTTCAAGCCCAGACCAGTAAGTTCTTTTACCAATTTTACGATTTGAAGTTTATTGGCGCCGGGTGCTTTCAACACAACATCGAAGTTGGTTTTCTCGGCAGCAGCAGCACCACCGCCACCAGCTCCTGCAGCAGGACCAGCAACCGCTACAGCAGCAGCTGCAGGTTCAATGCCATAAGTTTCCTTCAAGTAAGAAGCTAGTTCGTTAACTTCTTTAACGGTGAGTTCAACGAGTTGATCTCCAAGAGCTTTGATATCAGCCATTTTTATAAAATTTAATTAATTCAGGTTATTACGATTTTTTATTTTTTACCTCCGCGTTCCTCCAGGGCTTTCACCAGGCCTGCAACGGTCTGTTTGCCACTCAGCAGGGCAGAGATCACATTCTTCGCCGGCGATTGCAGCAGCGCGATCACATCGCCGATAAGCTCATTCTTAGACTTGAGCTCACTGAGCATCGCCAGGTTTTCGTCGCCGATGTAGATCTCGGAATCGATGGATGCGCCCTTCAGCACCGGCTTGCCTTCCATCTTGGTGCGGAATTCGCGGATGACTTTGGCCGGCACGTTCCCGGCTTCTTTGGAGAAAATAACTCCTGAAAAGCCCTTCAGTGTTTCGAACAAGCCCGAGTAATCGGTTCCGGCCTGGTTCTCCAGCGCCTTGCGTATCAGGTTGTTTTTATAAACCCGGTATTCAACACCGTTCTTGAAGCACATCCTTCTGAAAGCATTCACATCCGCCACCGTGAATCCGGAAGCGTCTGTGATGTAGAAGTGATTGTGATCCGCAAACTTCCTGGTCAGGTTGTCTATGATAATCGCTTTTTCTTCTCTGGTCATGGTCTTGAGTGCTTAAACACCAGTAATTGAGTTCGCGTCGACGGCGATGCCCGGACTCATGGTAGTCGAGAGGGTGATGCTTCTGAAATAAGCGCCCTTCGCTGAGGCAGGTTTCAGCCTGGCCAACGTTTGGATCATTTCTGCTGCATTGTCCCGGATTGATTCAGCCGGAAAGGAAGCTTTTCCAATGCCTACATGGATGATCCCTTGTTTATCAATTTTGAAGTCGATCTTGCCGGCCTTTACTTCTTTCACAGCCTTACCGACTTCGAGCGTAACAGTTCCTGATTTAGGATTTGGCATCAAGCCGCGGGGACCCAGAACCTTGCCGAGTTTACCGACTTTCGCCATAACGGTGGGGGTACAGATGATCACATCGATATCCGTCCAGCCACCCTCGATCTTCTGGATGTAATCATCCAGGCCCACGTGGTCCGCGCCGGCGTCCTTGGCTTCCTGATGCTTGTCAGGCGTTGCCAGCACCAGCACCCGAACGGTCTTCCCGATGCCATGCGGCAGGGAAACCACACCGCGGACCATTTGGTCGGACTTCTTGGGATCTACTCCCAGCCGGATATCAAGATCAACAGAGGAATCGAACTTCGTGAACGTAACCTCTTTCACAACCTTTGCCGCCTCGTCCAGTGTGTAGACTTTCTGCGGATCGTATTTTGCTAAAACAGCTTTTCTGTTTTTGGAGATTCTTCTAGCCATCGTCTTAATTATTTTTCCCAGGGAGCTGTTCCCGAAATTGTTACACCCATGCTGCGCGCAGTACCAGCAATCATTTTCATCGCCGACTCAACCTTGAAGGCATTTAAATCGGGCATCTTGGTTTCGGCGATGGTCTTCACCTGATCCCAGGTGATGGATCCGACTTTTACCGTCTTCGGCTCTGCGGATCCCTTCTGCTTTTTCGCAGCATCCAGGATCAATATGGCCGCCGGCGGCGTCTTGATGACAAAGTCAAAAGACTTGTCGTTGTAGATGGTGATCAGAACGGGCAGCACCTGGCCCGGCTTATCCTGGGTGCGAGCATTGAATTGCTTGCAGAAGTCCATGATGTTCAGACCTTTGGAACCCAAGGCAGGGCCGATGGGAGGAGCCGGATTCGCCGCCCCGCCTTTCACCTGTAATTTCAAATAACCAGTAACTTGCTTTGCCATATTCCTAGCTCAAAATCTCAATCTAATTTCTCAACCTGCATGTAGCTCAATTCAACCGGCGTATTGCGGCCGAATATCTTCACCATTACATTCAGTTTCTTCTTGTCTTCAAAGATCTCCTCAACAGTTCCTGTAAAGCCGCTGAACGGACCATCCATCACTTTCACCGACTCTCCTTTAATAAAGGGAGTCTCCAGCTTCACTTCGAACTCGTCAATCTCATCTACCTTGCCCAGGATCCGGTTCACTTCCGACTGACGCAAGGCAACAGGGTCTTTTGAAGATCCCGTTCCGTTATTTCCCAAAAAACCGATCACTCCCGGAATGTTGTTCACCGTGTGATAAGCCTCCCCATTGGATAAATCAGCAGAAATCAGCACATAGCCCGGGAAGAAATTGCGCTCCCGAACCCGCTTCTTTCCATTTCTCATCTCGTATACCTTCTCCGACGGGATCAATACCTGCGGTATGAATTCAGCAAGCTTTGAGCGCTCGATCTCAGTCTCCAGGTAAGATTTTACCTTCTTTTCCTGGCCACTGACGACCCTGAGAACATACCACTTCAATTCGCCCATTCCAGTTCAGATTATAATCCGGTATAAAACCACTGTAAACCCGTCTTGAATATCCAGTCTATCGTTCCAATGATCAGAGCGAAAATGGTCGAGGCTACCAGCACCAGAATGGCACTTGACTGCAACTCACTGAACTTGGACCAAGTCACCTTGTTCTTGATCTCATTCCAGGACTCCGTAATATAAATTGTTAACTTCTCCATGGTTTTTTCTGCACGGGTGGAGAGACTCGAACTCCCAGCCAACGGTTTTGGAGACCGCTACTCTACCAATTGAGCTACACCCGTTTAATTTATTAACTCAGAAGCCTTTAACACTCCCATTTCAACCGGTAACCGCCCAATCCCATGAGCCGCACCCGCATACTCAGCCCAAAAGGACTGCAAAGGTAGGCGAAATGAACACAAAATCAAAAGCGTTTCTGAGAAAAATCTCAGAAACGCTATGCCTCTTTTTTTCACCTAGAGGGCTGTCTAAGACAAAAAATCAGTCAAGGATTTCAGTTACCTGACCCGATCCTACCGTGCGGCCACCTTCGCGGATAGCAAAGCGAAGGCCTTTTTCCATGGCAATCTTGTTGATCAGCTGTACCTCAATCGAAATATTGTCGCCAGGCATCACCATTTCTACACCGGCCGGCAACATGATCTCTCCTGTCACATCGGTGGTGCGGAAATAAAACTGCGGGCGGTATTTGTTGAAGAATGGCGTGTGGCGGCCACCCTCTTCTTTTGACAACACATACACTTCGGCTTTGAACTTCGCGTGCGGAGTAACCGAGTTGGGTTTGCAGATAACCATTCCTCTTTTGATCTGCTCTTTTTCAATACCACGGAGGAGCAGCCCTACGTTGTCGCCGGCTTCGCCCCTGTCGAGGATTTTCCGGAACATCTCAACGCCGGTGATGGTGGAGGTAAGGTTCTCAGCGCCCATTCCAAGGATCTGAACCGGGTCACCGGTCTTGATGATACCGCGTTCGATACGGCCGGTGGCCACCGTTCCGCGACCCGTGATGGAGAACACGTCTTCAACCGGCATAAGGAAATCTTTGTCAACCAGGCGAACGGGGATGGGAATAAACTCGTCTACCGCCTTCATCAGCTCTTCTACTTTCTCAACCCACTTCGGCTCGCCGTTCAGCGCGCCCAGAGCGGAGCCTCTGATCACGGGCATTGTATCTCCGGGGAAGTTGTAGGCTGACATCAGCTCGCGCACTTCCATTTCCACGAGGTCTAACAGCTCGGCGTCGTCCACGAGGTCGACTTTGTTCATGAATACCACAAGCGCGGGTACACCCACCTGGCGGGCCAGCAGGATGTGCTCGCGGGTCTGGGGCATCGGCCCATCAGTGGCAGCAACAACCAGAATAGCACCGTCCATCTGCGCGGCTCCCGTAACCATGTTCTTTACATAGTCGGCGTGACCCGGACAGTCAACGTGCGCGTAGTGCCTTTTTTCAGTTGAGTATTCAACGTGTGAAGTATTGATCGTGATACCCCTTTCTTTTTCTTCAGGAGCGTTATCGATTGAAGAGAAATCGCGCATTGAAGCGAGTCCTTTAGCGGAAAGAACTTTTGTAATTGCCGCGGTAAGTGTCGTTTTACCGTGGTCAACGTGACCGATGGTTCCGATGTTTACGTGTGGTTTCGACCGATCGAATGTTTCTTTAGCCATATTTGAAAATCCCTTTTAAAGTTTAAAGTATAAAGTGTTTAATTAAATTAGTTACAATCTAAAATCCTCTCCTTTCGGAGAGAACCACACCCTAAACATTTTAAGCCTCTTGAATAAGGGTTAACTTATTTCTGTTTTCAAATCCTGCCGGCGGAGTCGCCTTCCTGTGTTTGCTAGGCACAGATTCACGGCGGCTTTCCGGGATCTTGCTCTGACCGCACAGGACCATCTTTCCCGTGTGTACAGAGCCGTTGAACAGGATTGAACTGTCGACCTCTTCCTTACCAAGGAAGTGCTCTACCACTGAGCTACAACGGCTTTCCTTCAGACTGGCGCCGGACATCCGGCGCCTGATCCGGAAAAAGAGCGGGAGACGAGGTTCGAACCCGCGACCTATAGCTTGGAAGGCTATCGCTCTACCAACTGAGCTACACCCGCGTATTTGCTCTTTATAGCTGGAAGGTATCGCTCTACCTCCCGATAGCTATCGGGATGAGCTACTCCCGCGTATTTGCTCTTTATAGCTGGAAGGTATCGCTCTACCTCCCGCATTATTCAAGTACTCCTTGCAAATGACGACCGTGAAGGTGCAAATTCCAGGCGGCACCCCCGCATTCGCAACGCTCCCTTCGGTATTCGCATTTCCGTGTGGGGGAAATAGGATTCGAACCTATGAAGTCATAAGACAACAGATTTACAGTCTGTCCCAGTTGGCCGCTTTGGTATTCCCCCCGATTCCAATCAGTAAATAAATGAACGATCGCTCCCGCCTCCTTTGACCTTAAAAAAAAACAGGAGTGCAAAATTATACGGTTTTATACTTTTTCAAAACTTAAATGCTGATTTTCCTGCTTTTAAAACCGAAGGACCGGTTTACATCACGATTATATCGGCAATTATGCCTGCCCCGAATTCATTTTTGAATAGTTCGAGAACCTTTCCCTTGTGAAGGGAAAAGTCGTGCTTCATGGAGGGCGAATCTAATTCCACGAACAAAACCTTGTTCCGGATATATATCTTCTTTGTCCGGCGCGCAATCGGCTTTCCTGCCAGTCTTTCCCAGGAACCGATCACGCTGGCCTCGTCAAACTTCGTGGTAAGCCGGTATGAGTTCAGCAGTTCCCTGATGGCCTGGCCCATGGTCTGAAATTCGTTCTTGAAATGCCGGTTGCTCATAATTCCCTCAATATACCGCCTTCTACACTAAAAACTGATGACGTGACCTGAATCTGCCTCAGCAACGCCGCCGTGCGGTCCGGACGGGCATCGGTTATAAACAATTGTCCCAGCTCATTGCCTTTGATCAACCCGAGCAGCCTTTCGATGCGAAAGTCGTCGAGCTTGTCGAAGATATCGTCGAGCAACAATAAAGGGTTAAATCCCTTATGCCGCTTGAGGATCTCAAACTGAGCGAGCTTCAGCGCAATGATAAACGATTTTTGCTGACCTTGCGACCCCATTCTTTTCAGATCGCCCGGTCCGAGGGTAAAGTGGTAGTCATCGCGATGAATGCCAAAGCTGGTCCGCTGCAGGGCGACATCCCGCCGCCTGTTGTCCTTCAGACCGGCGGGGAACCCGGTTTTGTTCAGCTCACTGCTATACACCATCGATGCCGTCTCGTTTTCCACGATCAGGTTGTAATATTTCTTGAACACGGGCGTGAAGTCGGCAACGAACGATTGCCGCCTCGCATAGAGCGGTGTACCCAGGTTCGCGAGGAGATCGTCGAACGTGTCAAGCGCGACAGGATCGAAGCTATTGGTATCGCCAAATATTTTGAGCAAGCTGTTCCGCTGTCTGAGCGCCTGATGATACTGGATCAGATTTTCCAGGTAGGCATGATCGAGTTGCGAAATAATGCTGTCGAAAAATTTCCGGCGGCCTTCGCTGCCTTCTTTAACAAGGTCGGTATCGTCAGGGGCAATGAGGACGACCGGATACTTCCCGATATGGTCGCTCAGCTTCTGATATTCGTGGACACCTTCCTTAAAGATCTTTTTTGATCCGGTTTGAAAGGCGCTGCTGATTTCCGTCACCTCGTTTCCCCGCCGGAAGAGCCCTCTGAGAAAAAAATGCGTTTGTCCCTGTCTAATACAAAAAACGTCGGCGGCGGAAACGGCGCTTTTCGTCAGCGCCAGGTAATAGATGGCATCAAGCAGATTTGTTTTTCCGCTGCCGTTTTTTCCCACCAAAACATTGATTTTTGAGGAGAAATTCACTTTCGCTTCCGCGTAATTCTTAAAGTTGATCAGCTGAAGCGTTTTTAATTCCATATAGTATTTACAGCGAAAGTTTGGCGAATGTTCGTTCGGGGGTTAATTTCGCAGTTCAAAATTAGGAATATGCCTACGACAACCAAAGCGAAGAACCCTTCCGCAGATAAGGCGGATGAGCCGGCAAGCAAGGAAAAGGGTGCAAAGACTGAATTTACAAAAGAGACCTACCTGTTTTGGTATGAAAGCATGCAGTTGATGCGGAAATTCGAAGAGCGCGCCGGGCAGCTCTATGGTATGCAGAAGATCAAGGGATTTTGTCACTTATATATAGGTCAGGAAGCGTGCGTAGCCGGCGCCGTTTCCGCGCTGACGAAAGACGACAAGTGGATTACTGCCTATCGCGACCATGCGCACCCTCTCGGCCTCGGAACCGATCCAAAAGCCGTGATGGCCGAGCTCTTCGGAAAGGAAACGGGAATTTCAAAGGGCAAGGGCGGCTCGATGCACATGTTTGACAAAGAACGGAACTTCTTCGGCGGCCATGGAATCGTGGGTGGCCAGATACCACTGGGAGCGGGAATCGCTTTCGCGGAGAAATTTAAAAAGACAAAAAACATATGCATGTGCTACATGGGAGACGGAGCGGTGCGCCAGGGCTCCTTCCATGAAACGCTGAACTACGCCATGCTGTGGAAACTGCCGGTGATTTTCGTAATTGAAAATAACGGGTATGCGATGGGCACTTCCGTTCAGCGCACCTCCAACGTGACTGATCTTTATACGCTCGGTGAGGCCTATGACATGCCCTCGGAGCCCGTCGACGGAATGAACGCGGAAGCCGTTCACCTGGCTGTTGCAAAAGCCGCCGAGCGCGCCCGCAATGGAGAAGGCCCGAGCCTCCTGGAATTCAGGACGTACCGCTATAAAGGGCATTCGATGTCGGATCCTGCAAAATATCGCACAAAAGAAGAAGTGGAAGAGTACAAGCAGCGGGATCCGGTTGAAGTGACGAAAAGAAAAATACTCGAGAAAAGATTCGCCACCGAAAAAGAACTGGACGCCATCGACCAGCGGATCGTGGAGAGGGTTGAGGAAAGCGTGAAGTTCGCGGAGGAGTCCAAATACCCGGATCCCTCGGAAGCCCTGAAAGATATTTACGCGCAGAAAGATTACCCCTACCTCACAGATTGATCTGGTTTTTATTAAGTGTAATTTGTAGCTTTGCGCCCCACTTCCGCAACTGACGGAAAAGAAATAACATTACAATGGCTAAAAAGGTAGAACATAAACATGAATTGGTAGAGAACCCGCAGGCGCTTGCAGAAAAGCTGAGGGGAGCGGAAACCTGGATGGAGCGCCACCCGAAAACAACCATGGGACTTCTCGTAGCGCTGCTTCTGCTGGTTGGCGGCTATTTCGGTTATCAATACTACAAAGCCAACCAGGAATCGGAGGCGCAGCGTGAAATGTTCCAGGCGGTTTATTACTTTGAAGCTGACAGCCTCGACCTTGCTCTTAACGGCGATGGAAACCACCTCGGGTTTCTGGCTATCATCGAGGACTATGGCGTAACCGACGCCGCGAAGCTCGCCAACTACTATGCGGGAGCGTCATTCCTGAAGCAGGGGAAATTCGAGGTGGCCCGTTTGTACCTGGAAGATTTCACCTCGAACGATCTGTTGGTGCAAGCCCGCGCCTATAGCCTCATCGGCGATACGTACATGGAAGAAAACAACTATCAGGATGCCGCCGCCTATTATGACAAGGCTGCGAACTACAAGCCGAACAAATATTTTTCTCCGGCGTACCTGATGAAGGCCGCGCTTGCGTTTCAGCTAAATAAACAGGAAGACAAGGCCATCGCTGCCTACGATAAGATCATCAGCGAATACTACGATTCCCCTGAATTCCAGGAAGCAAGAAAATTCAAAGCAAAGCTTGAATCAAATT
>DASVOT010000685.1:0-4769 GCA_036383235.1 Chryseosolibacter sp. | reverse complement strand
TTCTCCCGCAAAAATGACCTGACCGACGAAACCGTCGTCCTTTTCCAACGCGCGGAAGTTCACGTTGAGGAATTTACTGGTGCTATCGATCGCAACCTGGATTCCGGAAACCGCGCGGGCACTCTTGATCATTTTAAAATCCAGTATCCGGCAGCTTGTATCAACCTTGATTTTCAGGGGCGCGTAGACATTTTCGCTTTTGATCGTCTCTTCGCCCTGATTGAAAAAATAGAAATACACCGACACGACGTCGGAATGAATGGTATCTCCCTTTGACGTGACAAGGTGCAACGGGGCATCCTCTGCATTCTTCTTGTCGAGAATGGTGGTGCGGACCGGATCGACAAAAAACGTGGGTTCCCTCAGCTTATACCCCACATACAGGAAATAATAGCCAAAGACGATGGTGATAGCGATCGAAATAATCGAGCTGATGATGATGTCTTTTACGCGTGGCGACATAGGGCAGGTTTATACGCAACAGACAGGCAAAGTAAACGCGAAGAAAACATATATCAATCCGCTAATTTCGCTCTCCGGTGCGGTACCGGGAGGGCCAGCATGACGAACTCACAAAAAAGAGGTACAGGATGTTTCCTTGAGCGGTAAACGATATCCGGAATTTTTTTTGTACTTTAAAAGAGGTTTGAAGGATCCGCGATGCCGGATCTTTTCGCCGTTTATTTAAAAACGAACTCCGCTATGAAAAAAAAATTAGCATTCCTGTTCCTCGCCCTGGCGATTTCCGTTGGCTCCCGGAGCCAGGACCTATCCGGTTCCGAGTTTCCCGTAAAAGGATTTTGCATCGGCGCTCCCAAGCCGGACCATGTGGGAGCATTCGTCAAATTCATTAACACCGAGCTGGCCCCGCGCCGGATCAATACCCTTATCCTCAGAGTTGACTATGGTTACCAGTACGAGAGTCACCCCGAGCTGCGCGACAGCCTTGCCCTGTCAAAAGCCGATATCAAACAGATTGTGAACGCCTGCAAGCGGAACGGCATCGACGTAATGCCTCAGATCAATTTGTTGGGGCACCAATCGTGGGCATCCAGGACCGACGCACTTTTAAGGGTGTATCCGGAATTCGATGAAACGCCGTGGGTGAAAACGCCGGAGGTTTACAAATGGCCCAACGAGGATGGTCTTTATTGCAGAAGCTATTGTCCGCTTCACCCCGACGTGCATAAAATCGTATTCGATCTGGTCGATGAAATTTGCGACGTCTTCGAAAGCATGGCCTTTCACGCCGGGATGGATGAGGTGTTTTACATAGGAGAAAACAAATGTGTGCGGTGTTCCGGCCGCGACAAATCGGAATTGTTTGCCGACGAGGTCCGCAGGATACACGATCACCTTGTTCAGAAGAATCGCAGGCTCTGGATTTGGGGCGACCGCCTGATCGATGGAAAGCAAACCGGCATGGGCATGTGGGAAGCGAGTATGAACAATACCCATCGCGCTATAGACATGATCCCCAAAGATGTGATGATCTGCGACTGGCACTACGAGAGACCCGACAAGACCGCCGTCTATTTTGCCATGAAGGGATTCGATGTGGTGACCTGCCCCTGGAGGAGGCCCGCCGTTGGCCAGATCCAGTTCGCCGATATGATCAACTACCGTCAAACGGCGACCCCCATCATGAAAGAACGGTATAAAGGCATCGTCCAGACGGTTTGGTCTGATGCAGGTAGTTTTATGGAAGGGTTTTACGGGAAAAAGAAAGATGATAAAGGGGGTGACGACACCGCCTGGAATTCGTTTACCACGCTGTTCGAAAAAAGCAACACGAAGATCAAACCAGCCGGCGGCTCCAAATAAGAGGCCGGCCAGATACTGCCGCAAGTGATGCGGCAGTATTTTTTTTCCATCACAGAACTTAAAAACACCGGGCAAAAGGCTGCAGAATTCCAAATTGATTTATATTTGCACACTTCAGAAGCAGCGTCAGACCGCGGGCAGCCTTTGGCCCGGATCGACAACGGTCACGCATGCTGATGATAACTTCAAGGGGGATTAGCTCAGCTGGCTAGAGCGCTTCCATGGCATGGAAGAGGTCATCGGTTCGACTCCGATATTCTCCACTTTATTATGATCGATTAGCAATGGTCATCGGTTCGTCCCGATAGCTATCAGGACCGATATTCTCCACTTTATTATGATCGATTAGCAATGGTCATCGGTCCGATGTTCTCTCCTTGCGCGTAACCTGCTTCGGAGCCTGCCGCCGAAGATTCAGCGAAGGTTTTAACCCTGACGCTCGACGGCCTCAGCAAGCGCGCGTATTCTCCTGACCCTTTCGGGATCCACTGTCCGCACCTGATATTCGCCCTCGCCCTGGGAACCCATGTTGCCGATAGAGGCGTTCCTGTACTGCATGACGCTGTCGCGAGAAGCCGCCGCGGAAAAATGGATCTCACTCACGCCGGATTGTTTAACGATGTCCTGCACGGTTTGCTCATTTACACCTGAGCCAGCCATGATGGAAATACGACCTGCGGCTTTCTTTACAAGCTCCCCGATCAGTGCCGCGCCACCGGAAGCCTGAGGCTGGAGCCCGGAGGTGAGGATCCGGTCAAAGCCGGCCTCGATGCAATTTTCCAGTGCTTCAAAGGGATCACGCGCCATATCAAAAGCACGGTGACAGGTAACCTTCAATGGCCTGGCGCGCTGGATCAATTCCTGGCACCGCTTCCTGTCGAGGGTTCCGTCCGGGTTGAGAATGCCGAACACGACGCCATCCACGCTTGCGCGCTGGCACTGGGATAGATCTCGCTTCATGGCGTGAAATTCGAAACTGGAGTAACAGAAATCTCCGCCCCTGGGCCGAAGCATAGCATATACATCGATGCTGAGGTTCTTGCGGACCAGCTCGACCATTCCCGCGGAAGGAGTGGTTCCACCTTCGGCGGGATTATCGCAAAGCTCAATGCGGTCGGCGCCGCCATCCTGTGCCCGCAATGCTGACTCAAAATTATAGACGACGATTTCTACAAGCATCGATGTTGAACGGTTCGTGAGAGATTCGTAAAAGACTCTGATCAGAATTTGCTTTTGGCATCGATCATCCTGTTGCCCGACGGATCGTGAACGGCATAGTTGAAACCTGCCTGGAGACAGTAGGCGCCATGCTCGCCGTTTTTATTCAGCGCGAGAAAACCGACCTGAACCTCTCTTGCGCGGGAAGGATTTTTTTTAAGAATCCTTTCAACTGCCAGCCGGCAGGCTTTTTCAGGCGAATTGCCCTGGCGCATGAACTCTACAACAAGGTGGCATCCGACGATCCGGATGACCTCCTCTCCCACGCCGGTCGCCGCGGCAGCTCCCACCTCGTTATCCACGTAGAGGCCGGCGCCAATAATTGGAGAATCGCCGACCCTTCCATGCATCTTATAAGCCAGGCCGCTTGTGGTGCAGGCGCCTGAAAGGTTCCCATTCATATCAAGGGCCACGATGCCGATCGTGTCGTGGTTTTCAATATTAATGACCGGTTTGTATTCCGAGGTCTTTAACCATTCCTGCCATGCCTTCTCCGATTCGGCGGTGAGCAGATTTGTTTTTTCAAAGCCGTTCGCCAGTGCAAACTGCAGCGCTCCGTCACCCACCAGCATAATGTGCGGCGTCTTCTCCATGACAAGGCGGGCCACCGAAATGGGATGCACGATGTGCTCAAGACACGCTACCGATCCGCAGTTGCTGTTCTCATCCATGATGCAGGCGTCAAGCGTCACCTTCCCGTCGCGGTCGGGCAAACCACCCAGGCCCACGGAAGTCTCTCGGGGATCACCTTCCGGAACTTTTGCCCCTGCTTCAACGGCATCCAGGGCACGTCCGCCCTTCGACAATATCTTCCACGCTTCAACATTCGCCGCGAGCCCGAAATTCCAGGTGGAGATAACGATCGGCTTCATGGCACCGGGTTCTGCGCGAAGGGCTGATGAAACGAGCATTCCGCCGGTAATGGCGCCTGCCCTGATAAAATCCCGTCTGGTAGTCATGGTTGGAAATTCAATCCTGAATGTAAGACTAAAAATCAACTTCGCAATTCAGCGTGTGATGCAAACGTGCGAATGGCCGGCGAAGGATGCCACGCAGGTCCCCTACTCCTCGATGACCCGCCTGGCGCCGCGAAATCGCTTCTGATAGTAGTCCGCGTATATGTTTGTTTCAACCACGCCGAGGGAAGAGGATGCATGAATAAATTTGACGGTTCCGTCTCCCTTCACTTCTGTGACCATGCCCACGTGCGTGATCTTTCTTTTCTTCTTGCCGGTGGCAAAGAAAACAAGATCACCCGGCTCCAGGTTTTTCATTTTTATTTCCGTACCGATCTTGCTCTGATCTTCCGAACTGCGGGGCAAATCGATCTGGATTGTTTTGAATGAATTACAGAGAAGGCCCGAACAATCCAGGCCTGCCCTTGTGGTTCCTCCATACCGGTAAGGCGTGCCGATGTAGGTGCGGGCGGAATGGATGACTTGTGCCACTTTCTGCGCACGGACATTCGCTTTTTTACTCGCAGCACATGACCCGAGGAGGAGCATCGTGACAATGCCTATTTTGAGAAAGCGGAAGCGTTCTGTACCAAAACCAAAAAATGGCTCCATGACAGTTCAAAAAATGATTCGTCATGTAAATATACCAAGTTCATGCCATTTGAGGAAAACGCCGGGGAATTCGCCGGCCAGTTCAAGGCGTTCGTCGATGGCGTTTGCCACTGGTGACAGGATTCCCGATGAAATCCATGAAGTTGAAAGAGTCCGATT
>DASVOT010000684.1:0-1866 GCA_036383235.1 Chryseosolibacter sp. | reverse complement strand
GCAATGCCTCCCGCACCGTTGGTGCGATCTTCGTTCCGAAGATCTCGATCGATTTCATCAGCGACTCGTGTGATGGTCCACCTACGTCCATGTGTGCCGAGAAACGCGTAAGGCCGAACATCTCATGCATGTGAAGGATCTTGTCGACGGACTTATTGACGTCCCCGATGATGTAGGCGCCCTCCGGGCTGCGGCCAAAGTCAAATTGCTGGCGATTGAATGGCGGCCATCCGCGACTGCGGCCCACGCGTGTCATCTGCGCGCCATAAACGGGATAGTAGGCATCGGCTGTTTGCTTGCTGTCCTCGCCGAAGAAGCTGTGCATGTGTACCCCGACCTGAAACCGGCTCATGTCATGACCGGAATTTTGGTACAGTTCCTTATAATATTCAAACAGCGGTTTGAACTGCGCGGGGTTTCCACCGATGATGGCGAAAATCACTGGCAGGCCCAGGCGTGCTGCGCGCACCACCGACTCCGGTGTTCCACCCACCGCAATCCAGATGGGCAACTCGTTCACGGCCCGGGGCAGCACTTGCTGATCTTGCAGGGCAGGGCGGAAGTTGCCTTTCCAGGTTACGGGATTTTCCCTGTTGATCTTCAATAACAGACGAAGCTTCTCTTCGAAGAGGGCGTCGTAGTTTTTGAGATCGTATCCGAACAGCGGGAACGACTCGATGAAGCTTCCGCGGCCCGCGACGATCTCGGCGCGACCATTGCTGATCTGGTCGATGGTGGCAAAGCTCTGATAGATGCGCACGGGGTCCGACGAGCTCAGCACGGTCACCGCACTTCCCAGCTTGAGGTTCTTTGTGACGGTCGCGGCGGCTGCCAATATGATCTCGGGTACGGAGACCGCGTAGTCCGGACGGTGATGCTCCCCGATCCCGAAGAAGTCGATGCCCACTTCGTCCATGAGCTTCATTTCTTCGATGAGCTCGCGTAAACGATCCCCCGCGGGCAGGGGCTCGCCTTTCGCGTTGTAGTGGTTGTCCCCGAACATACCTATTCCCAATTCCATAGTCAGTATTGCTTTATAGAAGTCACTAACAATGTACAATGTACAATGTAATTGGTTCCGTTCAGTTCGCAAATACGGTCTTTGCGTTGCGATGTTCGCGGCCGCCTATGGCCAAGGTGAGTCAGGGCAGCGGGTAACAGAATCCTGTCGCGTTTGTTGCAGGATCTGGCTTTTCTTCGCAAGTGATCCACCAGCAGGATTTCTTTGCCTGGAGCCCTGCTATGCTTCCCGAAGCTCCAGGGAAGGAAAGACGGTTATGTACTGGATTTGCAAATGCATTGAGCATCCGGTTTGTCCGATTCCGAGGGCGGGCTTGCTAGTTTTCATCCATTCAGTTATAATTGTATACTTGACACGTAAAACTCTTTTCGGCTTACACTCATCCGGTATGCATTTATGTTTCAATTAATAGGCAGAGCGCTCGGGTGGAGAGAGTTATCAGCAAACCGGCCCATTATGGTATCCCTTGTCT
Organism: Chryseosolibacter sp.; assembly: GCA_036383235.1. GTDB lineage: Bacteria > Bacteroidota > Bacteroidia > Cytophagales > Cyclobacteriaceae > Chryseosolibacter. The sequence goes on along the minus strand of DASVOT010000684.1, from coordinate 373 downwards.
TAATAAGTAGCGGTCGATGAAAGCATTAGTATGCACCCGGCCAGGGACACTGGAATATACCGGAATGGAAAAGCCACGACTATCAAAAGGAAGATCCATTCTCAAAATCCGACGTATTGGGATCTGTGGTACAGACCTGCACGCCTTCGAGGGCACACAACCCTTCTTCAGCTATCCGCGGATTCTGGGGCATGAGCTGTCAGGCGAGCTGATTGAGGCAGATGCCGCACCTGGTTTTGAGCCGGGAGAGGCCGTTTCGATTATTCCGTACTTCAATTGTGGCGCCTGCATCGCGTGCCGCGCGGGAAAACCGAATTGTTGTGCGCACCTGCAGGTTTGCGGCGTGCACGTTGATGGCGGTATGGCTGAGTAC
>DASVOT010000683.1:0-3600 GCA_036383235.1 Chryseosolibacter sp. | reverse complement strand
ATCCCCTTCGATGACGAGCTTGCCTGCCGTTGCGTTCCTGATCTGCTCTGTGGAAATTCCGGGCGCGCGCTCGATGAGTTGAAAGCCGCCTCCCGGAAGGATATTCAATACCGCCATATCCGTGACAACTTTTTTCACGCAGGCCAGGCCGGTGATGGGAAGCGTACATTTCTTCAGCAGTTTTGAGGCGCCATCCTTGCTGCAGTGCTGCATGGCGACGATGATATTTTTGGCGGAGGCAACCAGGTCCATAGCCCCTCCCATGCCCTTCACCATTTTTCCAGGCACCTTCCAGTTGGCGATGTCTCCATTCTCGGAAACTTCCATGGCGCCCAGGATGGTGAGGTCAACATGACCGCCTCGGATCATGCCAAAACTTTCGGCCGACGAAAACAGCGCGGAGCCAGGCATCATGGTCACCGTCTGCTTGCCGGCGTTGATCAGGTCGGGGTCTAACTCCTCCTCGGTAGGGAAGGGCCCAATTCCCAACAATCCGTTCTCAGATTGCAGCACGACGTTTAAATGCGGTGGAATGAAATTCGCAACCAGGGTGGGAATGCCAATGCCGAGGTTGATGTACATGCCATCCCTTACTTCCTGGGCAATGCGCTTCGCGATTCCTGTTTTATCTAACATATCGGGTTCAGTCAATGTGTTGCTGCAATACGAGGCTCTTATTTCTTCGCACTGCTCAGCGTGCGCTGTTCGATCCTTTTTTCATACCGCTTGCCCTGGAAAATCCGTTGCACGTAAATGCCGGGTGTGTGGACCTGGTTCGGATCCAGTTCCCCGGGCCTGACGAGCTCCTCCACTTTGGCGATGGTTATTTTTCCGGCCGCGGCCATCATGGGATTGAAGTTGCGGGCTGTGCCCCTGTACACGAGATTGCCCGCGTGGTCTCCCTTCCACGCCTTCACAACGGAAAAATCGGCTCTTAACCAATGCTCAAGGAGGTATTTTTTCCCGTCGAATTCCCGCACCTCCTTGCCTTCGGCCACTTCCGTACCAAATCCCGCAGGCGTGAAAAAGGCGGGAATACCCGCCCCGCCGGCCCGGATGCGCTCGGCCAATGTGCCCTGAGGAATCAATTCAACCTCAAGCTCCCCCGACAGCAGCTGACGCTCGAACTCCGCGTTCTCGCCGACATACGAAGAGATCATCTTTTTAACCTGACGCGTCCTGAGCAAAAGGCCTATCCCGAAATCGTCAACGCCCGCGTTATTGGAAATAAACGTTAACCCCTTGACGCCTTTTTTCAACAGGGCCTGAATACAGTTTTCAGGAATTCCGCACAACCCGAACCCTCCCATCATGATGGTTGCATGGTCACGAATATCGCTGACGGCCTCATCCGCGTCTTTTACAACTTTATTGATCATATGCTTCGTTTCCCCTGGATTGATTTTTGAAATCCGCTTTCTCGCGACACAACAGCTCTTCTTCTCTCAGCACTAAAGTTAACCAGTAAAGCACAAAGGGTAAAGTAAAAAATCATCCCGAAAACATACCTTTTACAGCCTCCGCCTCATCCAGGCCTCCTCCGGGTTTAAACCGTTCACGCCAGGTGCTCAAGCGCCTTCAAAGCCATCTCCTTGTCTCTTCCAAGCTGCGCCTTCATTGCTTCCAGCCCAGCGAACTTCTCGTCGCCGCGCAAAAATTTATGGAAATAAACCGTTAGCGATTCCCCGTACACGTCCCGGTTAAAGTCGAATATGTTCACTTCAATATTCTTCCTGGTGCCCTGAAGTGTGGGCCGATACCCGATGTACAGCATCCCCCCGTAGATCCGGTGCTCGTGGCGCACCGTTGCCGCATAGATACCATCCGCGGGAATCAACTTATGCCGGGTGTCGATCTCGATATTCGCCGTGGGAAAACCCAGCGTGTGCCCGATCCTGTCTCCGGCCACCACCCTACCCGTCATGCTGTAAGGCTTTCCCAGGAAATGATTGGCGACCTCTATGTCTCCCTGCACCAGCGCGTGCCGGATTTTCGTCGAGCTGACCGCAATGTGGTCGATCTCCTGCCTGGGAATCTCCTCGACTTCGAATCCGTACCTTGGCGCGTTGATCTTCAGCTGCTCGAACGTGCCCTCCCGGTTCTTCCCGAAGTGATGGTCGTAGCCGATGACCAGCTTTCTCGTGCCGATGGTCTTCACGAGTATTTCCTGTATGAACTGCTCGGAGGTCAACTGCGAAAATTCTTTTGTGAACGGGATTCGGATGAGGTGCTGGATGCCCTGCTCTTTCAACAGCTCCGCCTTCTCCTCGAACGTGTTGAGAAGTTTAAGGTCGGACTCCTCCGGATGGAGCACCAGCCGCGGGTGAGGCCAGTAAGTGATCACCACCGTTTCCCCGAAATTCCGGGATGCGATCTCCCTGAGCCTGGCGAAAATTTTTTGATGGCCTACATGAACGCCGTCGAAGGTGCCGCTGGTTACAACCGCGTATTGAAGCTGGATAAAATCGTCAATGCCGTGATAGATCTTCATGTCGATAAATCGAGTACGCAAAGTAAATCAATTCATGCTGTCAATTCCGGCTATTTCTTTTAATTACTGACGCCGGGTCAACGCAAAGGCAATCATGATTTCTCCGGCGGGGGCGGTACCTGATCGATCTCCAGCGCGTCCTCGATGCGGAAACTGCCGATCCTGGTCCGGCACAGATCGGTCAGGTACGCGCCAACGCCGAGCGCGTTCCCGAAGTCTCTGGCGATACTTCGGATATAGGTGCCCTTCGAACAAACAATCCGGAAACTCGCCTCGGGTAACCTGATACCCGTGATGTCAAAAGTCGTTACTTCCACTTCGCGGTGTTTCAGATCAACGTCCTGTCCCCGGCGGGCGAACTGATACGCCCTTTTGCCTCCGATTCTGATGGCTGAATGCTGCGGCGGAATTTGCTGAAGCACGCCGGTCAACGACCTTGCCGCGTTGCGGATCTGCTGCTCGGTCAGCGCGGAAATATCGCTCTCCGCGGAAACCTCGGTCTCAAGGTCGTGAGAGGGCGTCGTTTTGCCAAGGACAAACGTGCCCGTGTATTCTTTTTCGAGCCCCATGAATTCCTCGATCCGCTTGGTCATTTTTCCAGTGCAGACGATCAGTAACCCGGTCGCTAGTGGATCGAGGGTGCCGGCGTGCCCGATCTTCTTCACCTTCAGCCTGAAGCGCAGTTTGTTCACCACATCGAAGGAAGTCCATTGATAAGGTTTATTAATAAGCAGGACGCTTCCGGTGTCTGAAGGGTTTTCCATTAAAGAACAGAAAGTTCGATACCCAGGTAATAGAGGATGAGGATGATGCTCCCTGCCAGGATGCGGTAATAACCAAACAATTTGAATCCGTGTCGTGTGAGAAAAGCAATGAAAGATTTTATCGCGGCCATCGCCACCACGAAGGCCACCAGGTTGCCGATCAACAGCAAAGTGATCTCATGGCTTCCGAAAGAGCCGCCATCGTGGTAAAATTTAAACATCGATAAAGCCGTGGCGCCGAACATGGTGGGCACAGCGAGAAAAAACGAAAATTCAGCAGCGGTCTTTTTATTCAGCTTTTGAGACAGCCCCCCAATAATTGTGGCGGCAGACCTCGAAACGCCG
>DASVOT010000682.1:0-3756 GCA_036383235.1 Chryseosolibacter sp. | reverse complement strand
GTGGTTCGAAAGCCATTGCAACAAGGGCGGCCTTGCCGTAGCGGGAAAGACCTTCGATGGCGACGCGTTTGCTGTCAATGTCTTTGTCTGTTTCAAGGTAATCGATCGCACGACTCGCGCCCCAGGCCCACGCCCTGAGCGATCCCCAATCGTCCGGCTTCCGGTAGTTCCCCTTGTTCACCAGCCCAATGATTCCCTGCGTAAGTCCTGCACCGTGGTCTGCCTGTATGCTGCCCGGCACCAGGATGCCATAGCTCCACCCCCGCATGATCAATTGTTCTTTCCAGGTCGGCTCCGTCGAAGAACCAAGGCCGATCGGTTGTACGGGCGCCCTGTTAAAAGGATTTTGCGTCCACCCAAATTCAATGACGATGGGTACCGGGCCTTCGGCTTTAGCAGGCGTTGCCACCAGGAATTCGATCTCTACCTTTAGCGAGGGATAAGAAGAATTATCCACTACTCCCTTCAGTCGTTTCTCTTTGATGGGCAGGTTCCCGATGACCGTGTCGGCAAAAGACACTACCTCCCACCGCACCGACGGAACATTTTCCGGCAGCCGGCCATAGATTTCACGTTCGAAATCGGCGGCGATTTCGAGCCTTCGCTTCTGCCAGTCAGCTGCGTTCCTCACCGCACGGCCATTCTTAAACGTCAGCGGATCAGGCAAGGTGTATTGGTTCACCCGGTCTTCAAACCTGTTGGCAGCATTCGGCGCGGAGGGGTTTCCGGAAGGCCCTGGCCGCATATCGCTCCTCTTTAATCCGAGATGTGTCAACATCTGATCATAATCCGCCTGCGTGATCTTGTTGATAGAATCTCTTGCCGCCTGCGATGGCTGCCCAAAGCCATGTACAGAGAGCAGGAGTGCAAGAAATGGAAAAACTTTTTTCAGATAATTGATGGTTGTCTTCATGATGTCCGTTAACAGATGTGCGTTCCGAACGGCGCCGCCGCCAAGGTCGGGTTCACCCGATTGTATGCCATGCTTGCGAAGACCACGGTCGACTACTCCTTAGAAGCTTCGATTACTGCATGGTATGCCTCTTTTGGTTTTCGATCCCGGTCAAACAATAAGGCGTAATCCGTTCTTCCGCGTACAGGGAAATTGTTTTTCCACGATACGCCGTCGTGCAGTCCCCAGAACGTTACGCGGCTGATCTTGTCAGCGTGTTTTTTGAACAGCCTGAAGATGGAGGCATACCGTGCTGCAAGCTGATGCTGAACCGAATCGGGCAGACCATCCACATAAGGATCCATGGCCGGAGTATTGCGGAGCCTGTTCGAGACATCCGCCGTTTGCACCTGTCGTGGGCTGGGCAAGACGGAAATATCCAACTCTGTGAACATCACGTTTACGCCAAGTGCTGAAAACATTTCAATGGCCGTCTCGATCTCTTGCAGTGACGGGCGCGTCAGTCCCCAGTGCGCCTGCATTCCCACTCCATCGACTTTAATCCCTTTGTTCTTGAGATCCCTGATTAGCCGGATGGCGCCATCCCGTTTTGCCGCGGTCACCAGGTTGAAGTCATTGTAATACAACCCGGCATCGGGGTCAGCCTCGTGGGCGAATTCAAACGCCTTTTCTATAAAGCGCGGTCCGGCGATGGCAAGAAATTGAGACTGCCTCAGCGACCCGTCTTCCGCCAGCGCTTCGTTCACCACATCCCATCCGTGTACCCGTCCCTTATACCTGCCGACGATCGTCCGGATATGGTCTCTGATCCGCTGCATGAGCTCGGTACTGTCGACCGTCGCGCCGTCGTCCGTTTTGAACACCCAGGGAGCGAGCTGATTATGCCAGACAAGGGCATGACCGACGATGAACATGTGATTCGCTTCTCCGAATTCCACCAGCTTGTCGGCATGCTCAAAATTATACTGCTCTTTCTCGGGGTGTATGTGCATCCATTTCATGTCGTTCTCCGGTGTCACCGAATTAAACTGGTCAATGATCAGCCAGTAGTCTGCTTCATCACGCCGGTAAATCTGGGACCTGTTCATGGCAACGCCCATGAGAAACTTTCCGTCAAAAGCGTCTTTTAAAGAAAGGCTTTTATTACCTGAGCGGCCGCCGTCAAATGTGAAGGCAGCCAGCATCAGCGCAACACATGCGGCGGCGATGGCGGTGGTCATTTCAAGTTTCCTCATAAGCTTCGGCGTAGGGCATTGAAAACCGGAACCTCAACGGCACTCAGTTTATTTTCAGTCGCGCTTTTGCAAAATAGTTAAAAACGCAGACAAAGTCATGCGTTGGGATTCAACAGCAGAGCTGAAGATCGTCGGTCGCGAGCTATTGGTAGTCGTTTCTCTTTTCGAACAACGAATGACTTCAGGATCGGCTCGCGTGCCCTTCCTCAGAACCGATTCTTTCACGCTCGCAAAGTCACGGGGAATAATTTGCCGCCGGTAAGTCCGAAGGATTCATCGGAGCACAGGAAGAGAATGGGCGCGCGGCCATCACGTCCGGACGCACGCGCTGCGTAGCGCCCCCCCCTGTCTTGTTTCTATTGTTAACGTTCTTGCCTGGCAGATTCACACCTTCAACGACCCCCGAAATCCCCTGGCCGCATAGTAAGATTCCGCCCCATTGTGATACACGAAGACGTGATCATAGCGGCGATCGCAAAAGAGGGCGCCGCCAAGGTTTCTGATCTCCGGAGGTGTTTTTATCCAGCTCGATGTCTTGGCATCGAACGCTCCGAGTTTCTGCAGGTCGCGATACTGCTCTTCCGTCAAAAGTTCAATGCCCATTTCAGCCGCCATCTCCATCGCGCTGCTTTCCGGCTTGTTCTCTTTCCTCGACCTGAGCGCATCGCCGTCGTAACAAAGACTTCTGCGTCCCTTCGGACTTTCGGCAGAGCAATCGAAAAAAATATACTCTCCGGTCTTCTTATCGTATCCGACGACGTCCGGCTCCCCGCCCGTTTCTTCCATCTCCTTAAGCGCCCATAGCCTTTCCCTATTGTCATCCAGCCTGGCCTTTATCCTGGCCCATTCCATTCCTTTGTGACGATTCATATTCTCCTCAAAACGGGCTTTCAGTGTTTTGAGTAACGCAGCACATTGCTCCTCTGGCAATTTCCTGCTGTTGGTGGTCGTTCTTTTCATCAATGGTTATCCGATTAAAGTTTACCGTGCTTAATCATCCAATCCCTTGCCTGCCAGGATTTGCGGCAAATATTTTTCAACTCTCGACGCCCGCGTCCTGGATTGCCTGGCCGACGAAAAATAAAACAAGTACGCCCGTTGCCGCCCGGGTGTCAATGCGTGAAAGGCCTTCTTCAAACCCGGGACCCGTTGCAGTTGATCCCCGAATTCTTCTGGCATGCTGAAATCGGATGTCTTCTTCAAATTCACTTTTAGTCCCGCTTTCTCAACCTTGATCGCCTCGTCGACATACGCTTTCAAAAGAGACTTCATCTTCACGATTTCCCCGGCACTCTTGAAGCGGATCTGTCGCGCCGCCTGCACATGCTCCGTCTGCTGGATAAGAATGCCCTGGGGGTCCTTCAGCAAGGCACCTTTAAAAAACAACAGCGCGCAATATTCCTTGAATCCATGAATCAGCACAATGTTCTTTCCCTCAAGTGTATAGCAGGCCTGCCCCCACTTCAATTCCTCGGTCAGGCCAGTGGAAAGAAGGATCACCCTCAGTGTCTCAAACTCCCGCAGCCACCTGCCTGCCTTGTTGAAAAAGAAATCGACGCGGGGATTCGCTTTGCTCTTTGTCATAGGATATTTATTCTTATTTATTTG
>DASVOT010000681.1:0-3623 GCA_036383235.1 Chryseosolibacter sp. | reverse complement strand
ATGTAGCCCATGCAACTTGAAAGAGATTCAAAACTGCTGAGGATCTTTATCGGCGAGCTCGATAAATCAAACAAGATCCCATTGTATGAAGCGCTTGTGCTTGCGGCAAAAGAACACGGCATTGCCGGCGCAACGGTACTGCGCGGCATCCTTTCTTACGGCGCCAGCAGCAGGATACACTCGGCGAAGCTGCTCGACCTCTCGTTTGACCTTCCTGTTGTAGTGGAGATCGTCGACCACAATGACAAGATCGAAGCGTTCATTGAAGTCGCCAACACCCTCATCGAGGAAGCGGGGTGCGGCGCGCTCATCACCATCGAGAAAGCCGAAGTGATTTACTACAAATCCAAGAAAACATAAGAGATCGGGCCCGGCGACGCCACAACAGTCTGAGCCGCCAGGAGCAATGGATCCTGGTTTGCGGTTTAAAAATAGCGGCTGCTTCAGCAGCCTGCGGAACACCACACCAAACAAATCAAACCAGCTGATCGCCTCTCGGCTGATCCTGCTCGTTCAGTCTTCCTCCTCAAGGCATAAAGATTTATGGCTTCCGGTAAAAGAACCTCAACGGAAGATGCCGCCGCTCATTGCCGTTGCACCTCCCGGCAAAACAAATCCGGCAACGATACGACAGCATTATGAAACCGATTCTAATGGAAAAAATGAAAAAGCTGAATGCCGGGCGACATGTCGTTCCAGTGCTGATCGTGATTCTGCTCACGGCTAAGAGCCTCTACGGTCAGCACCAGCATCAAATGCCGGCAAGGACGGACACAACCCAATCAGCAGATCATCACGCCGACCATCACGAACGGATGGGTCATGAACAAATGCAACACGACACAGCCATGTCATCTGTTCCCATGTCGCACGCCTATTCGTTAAACCTGCCCATGAACCGGAACGGATCCGGCACCGGCTGGCTCCCCGACGCCTCTCCGATGTATGGATACATGGTGCATTCCGGAAAATGGATGTATATGCTGCACGGCAACCTGTTCATCCGTTACGATCATCAGGATATCGGCGACAAAGGTCTCAGAGGTGATTCAAAAATCGATGCGCCCAACTGGTTTATGGCAATGGGGCAAAGGAAGGCAGGCCAGAAAGGCCTGTTCCATTTCAGCGCCATGTTTTCGCTCGATCCTCTTTTTGGGAACGAAGGTTATCCGCTCCTGTTTCAGACAGGCGAAACCTATCGGGGAAAACCGCTTGTCGACCGCCAGCATCCTCACAATCTGTTCTCCGAATTATCCATCGCCTACACGCAATCCTTCACAAAAGACCTCGACGCCTTCGTTTACCTCGGATATCCCGGTGAGCCCGCACTAGGCCCGGTCACCTTCATGCACCGCCCTTCCAGTTTGAACAACCCGGACTCACCGTTAGGCCATCACTGGCAGGATGCCACGCACATTACCTTCGGCGTCGCCACCGTCGGCTTCCGTTACAAAATTATGAAGGTTGACGGGTCGCTGTTCACGGGAAGAGAGCCAGGCGAAGCGCGGTACGGATTTGATAAACCGCGATTTGACTCCTATTCGTACCGATTGACCATCAACCCGTCGCGATCGCTGTCGGCGCAGCTTTCGAAAGCGTTTCTAAAAAGCCCCGAAGCTATCCGGCCAGATGAGGATGTCAACCGGACCACCGCTTCGCTCATCCATGCGATGGCTCTGGACAAAGACAATTCCTTCCTCACCTCCGCGCTCATCTGGGGATATAACGACAGCGGAGACAACCACCGGGAACACTCACTGACCCTCGAATCCAATCTTCAGCTGGATCGGTTCGCCGCCTACGGACGATTTGAAAATATTGAGAAGTCGGCGGGCGAGTTGCTGATCAGCGATTATGATGAACATGAACTCTTCACAATTAACGCCCTGACCCTGGGAATTAATTACACCTTCCTCAGGCAATGCAACACGAACTTTGCTTTAGGCGCACAGGGAACACTGTATTCAGCCGATAAAAGACTAGACCCTGTCTATGGAAACAATCCGAAGGCCCTGGAAGTTTATCTGCGGATCAGTCCCGCCATCATGAAGATGAAAATGTGATGAATTGGATCGAAGGGATTTCAATGGTAACTTGAGGGAGCGTTATCCAATGGATAGCACCCAGCAGGAGTACCATGGCGTTCATGCATCCAACCTCGTGTGCCACATCCTCAAACTCACTCCTCTCCAGTCCGATTAGGACGGCCTTATGGACGAGACAGTTGACAATGGGCAGTTGACAGTTGACAATGCCGGAGTCTGAAGATTTCCTGTTCTCGAAAACTTTAGGCTGTTTATCCAGCTCGAATCTGCAACCAGGGCTCGCATCGATCGGCGACGGAGTTCTTTTGTCAATTGTCAATTGCCCCTTGTGAATTGTTTTCAGACACCACGTAGCCGCTATTGGTTAAGTCCGGAGGGACGGCCGAAAAAAGACTGCGGCGCACCCTATAAAGATCCTTCGAGCGCCAGCGAGGTTGAATCAGGCGCCTTCACCGCACAGCGCATTCTGAACCGGATGATGAGGGAGGACGCCAGGGTGAGTAACCCGATCGCCAGGACCGGCGCCAGGAGTCCGAATTGATCCGCGAGCACTCCGGTAATGATCGCGCCGACGGCGTAACCGAGATCGCGCCATAAGCGAAAGACCCCGATACTTTTCGGACGCTGGTCGGGGTGCGTATAATCGGAAACCGCAGCCAGGAATGTCGGGTAAACAATAGCCGTACCGATGCCGAGCACTGTTGACAGGAGAAAAAACATTTCAAAGGTATTTGCAAAGACCATCACCAGCAGCGCAAGGCCCTGCACAAACATACCCAGGAACAAGAGCGTCTTCTTGCAAAACCGGTCTGCAAGCCTGCCGGTAAACAGCTGACCGATCCCCCAGACGGCGGGATAGACGGCCACGATGATCCCGGTTTCATGCAGGTCAAATCCCTTCGACACCAGTAACAAAGGCAGCAGACCCCACACCATGCCGTCGTTAAGATTGTTGACGAGTCCGGCCTGCGTGATGGAGCCGAGGTTTCTGTGGAGCCAGGTCGTCTCCCAAAAAACATTTTTCAATTTGGGAATATTGCTTGCTTTCGCCTCAAGCTGAACATGCCGGTGGGTGTCTTTGACGAAGATCCAGCTGAGAAGCAGGCCGATGACGGCCATGCCGATGCCGATATAAAACGGGTAGGGCCTCAGGCCATACGAGCTGGCGATCCATCCGGTGAGAAAGGCCACGACGGCAACAGCCAGGTAACCCGCAAATTCGTTCAGACCCATGGCAAACCCCCGCTCCTTCTCGCCAACCAGGTCGATCTTCATGACCACCGTACTGGACCAGGTCAGTCCCTGGTTAATGCCAAGCAAAATGTTGGCCGCGATGACCCAGTCCCATGAAGGCGCATAAATGAGCATCAGTGGCACGGGAATACCGATGATCCAGCCCGCGACAAGCAGGTTCTTTCTTCCAAAGCGGTTGGCCAGCGTGCCGGTGTAGTAATTGGTAATGGCTTTGGTAACACCGAACACCACGATGAAAGACAGGATCGCCGTTTTTGCCGCCAAACCAAATCCGGCCCCCGCGATCTGCGGAATGATCGTTCGCTCCAGGCCGACCATGCCGCC
>DASVOT010000680.1:0-5263 GCA_036383235.1 Chryseosolibacter sp. | reverse complement strand
ATTCACCCAGTCGACCGCGCGGAAAAAATGAACTAATGCTTCATCAAATACCCATTATCGCTTAGCCAGTCGCCCATCCGCTGGGGAAAATTTTTGATTGAAGCGAGCTGAGAGCGTTTCCCCATATTGAAGGCATGTTTTCCCTGCGCATAGATATGCACTTCGATGGGAACATTGGCTTTTCTGTATTTAGTCAGCAAATCCACGACGGGCCCTGAGCAACAGGTGTCGTCGTTTGCTGCAAGCATGAATGCGGGAGGAGCGGTTGATGGGATGGTCTCGGGGATAAATCCCGGACCCGGATAAACGAGCATCTGAAAATCCGGCCGGCCGTTTTGCCGGTCGACGGGGTCTTTGGCATTTGGATCTCCCATGCCGTCACCATAAGCGATCAGGGCTACTACTTCGCCGCCGGCTGAAAATCCGAGAATGCCAACGCGATGTGGGTCGACGCCCCATTCTCCGGCCAGGCTGCGAACGAGGCGCATGGCCCGATAGGCGTCGGCCTTCACGTCTGTCTCAAGTTTGTATGGAGAGTTGGGTTCCCGGGCGAGGCGGTATTTGAGGACAAATGCAGCAACTCCGATACTGTTGAGATACTCTGCCGCGTCAACGCCCTCGGCATTGAAGACCAGCTCGCGGTGTCCGCCGCCAGGGCAAACAATTACTGCGGCGCCCGTCGCTTTTTCCTTTGGAGGAAGAAAAACGGTAATGGACGGGTTATGAATGTTCTTTACCCACCAGTCCTTCGCTTGTTCGGGCTCATTTCGGCGCGCCTCTGAACCTGGCGCTCCATCCTTCCACAAAGGAATAACCGAAGGATTTTCCTGCGCAGTGATCTCACCTCCGGGTAGAATGGAGGCCAGAAAAAGAAAAGCTCCCAGGAGCGAATGCATATTGTTCATGGAGTTCGAATTTTGGTTTTTCTCTTGTTGAAGAAAACGGAAGGGAGCTGAATGTGAAAGTAACGCGTTCAGTTCACGACTTCCGTGAAAAATACTTATAAAAAGCGACGATTGTTTCAATGCCCAGCATGAAGTTCTTTATGCCGTAATGTTCATTGGGTGAGTGGATGGCGTCACTGTCAAGTCCAAAGCCCATGAGAACGGTGTCGAGGCCGAGTTCTTTTTTGAACAGGGCCACAATGGGGATACTGCCCCCGTCGCGGGTTGGAATGGGGGCCTTACCCCAGACTTCTTCAAATGCCTTTTTAGCGGCCATAAAGGCAGCTGAATCGGCGGGGGTCACAGCGGGCTCGCCGCCGTGGTGCGCGATGACTTTTACCGTTACATATTCAGGCGCGATCGACGTAAAGTGTTTCGTAAATAGCTCCGTTATCTCCGCGCTCGTCTGGTTAGGGACCAATCGCATGGAAATTTTCGCATGTGCGCGGGAGGGCAGGACCGTTTTTGCTCCCTCACCGGTGTATCCGCCCCAGATGCCATTCACATCCAGCGTGGGCCTGATGCCCGTGCGTTCAAGCGTGGTATATCCTTGTTCACCGTACACTTCGGCGATGCCAAGTTCCTTTTTATACTCTTCAAGGTCGAAAGGCGCCTGGTTGATGGCTTTGCGCTCTGCCTGCGACAGCGTGGCGACTTTGTCGTAAAAACCCGGAATGGCGACCCTCCCATTCTCGTCATGAAGGGAGGCGATCATGCGGCACAGCACGTTTACCGGATTAGCGACTGCGCCTCCGTATACGCCGGAGTGAAGATCGCGGTTAGGCCCGGTTACTTCCACTTCCATATAGCTTAATCCCCGGAGTCCGGTCGTTATAGAGGGATGATCGAGGGATATCAGTGCGGTATCAGAAATGAGGATGACATCGGCCTTTAGCCTGGACTTGTTGGCCTTCACAAACGATCCGAGGTTATCGGAGCCGACCTCTTCCTCTCCTTCCACCATGAACTTGACGTTACAGGTTAGCGAGTTGTTCTTCGCCATTGTTTCGAAAGCCTTCACATGCATATACACCTGGCCCTTGTCATCGCAGGATCCGCGCGCAAATATTTTATCGTCTTTGATCACCGGTTCAAAAGGCGGGGAAGCCCATAATTCAAGGGGGTCTGCAGGCTGCACATCATAATGTCCATACACCAGGACCGTTGGGAGAGAAGGGTCAATTATTTTTTCGGCATATACGATAGGATGGCCCTTTGTTTCACAGATCTCAACCTTATCAATGCCGGCAGCTTTGAATTTTTCTTTCAGAAAGTCTGCCGCTTTCCTGACATCGTCCCGGTGCCGACTGTCGGCGCTGACAGACGGTATGCGAAGCCAATCAAAAAGTTCTGCGAGAAAACGGTCTTTATTCGAGGAGATGTATTCTTTCATACCATCGTTCATTAGGCCCGCAAATTAGCCGGCGGGCCTTTGAAAGCAAAACATTATTTGAACCTTCCGGGATCCGGATCAGCGGTGGAACTAACCGGGTGGAACACAGGTTGAGCGGTCGTTCAGAAGCCGTCGTCTTCGACTTTCTTTTTCTTGGGGTCTTCAGTCTTGACGTCTTCTTTCTTGACGTCTTGTTTGTTGGTGTCTTTTTTAACGTCCTGCTTATTCACATCCTGGTCACTCACGTCCTGCTTGTTGGCGTCCTCCTTCTTTTCGGGCTCGACTCCCTTTTCCACATTGTTGACAGGCGGAATAGTTTGTGATGGCTGCTGCTGGTCAGCGACTTTAGTCGCATCATACAGACTGTAGGGCACATCGATCTTCAGGTACTGTTTTCTGAAGCGGTTAATAAAGGCCAGCGTTTCCTCCTCGCTGCCAGGGATGAATGCTACCTCACCAATCCTGGCTTTCCCGGCATTTGATTTCCTGGAGACGATATTGTTAAAATCCTTGTTGGACGAATAGACCAGTAGCCGGTTATCCTCGATGCCAAAGTAGTACCACGCTTCCGGGGAAGCCTTGAAGAAGACATTGAATACGGAGGCACCGTCAGCCGTTTTACGGATCTCCATGAACCCTTCGAATGCTCCGTTGATGTCATTCTTGCCCATGTGTGAAATCCCAAGGCCCCCTTCGCTGTAGAAAGCCTTGAACTCACCTGACCATTTGAGGTTTACGTTTGAGAACACGAGCGGTTTCACCAGTTCGGGGAGTGTGGAGAGCGGGACATAACCCTGAACGCTCTTGGACTCGTATTCCTTTACTGCCCGCTCTCCCACAATATTTGCAATCTTGTACAGCAACTCGGTCTGGTCGCCCAACCCTTCTTCGGCGCCTTCATCCTTAATAACTTGCTGGATGTTGTGAGCCATCGCGTCGATGGCCGCAGGGGGAATGTCGGAATCGACCATTACAAAGGAATTCATCCGCACGTCGTTGTCCTGCAGGTTTGCCGTGCCGAGGGCGGTTGCCGTAACGTTAAAGTTTTTAGTGCCCGAAAAAACATTGACAGGCCCTTCAAATCTCGCCTGGTTCGTTTCGTCGTTATAGGCGAAGACTTTTCCCGACAATTTGTTCCCTGCCGTCTTTTCAATGTCCTCGATTTTATATTCTTTCGATTGGGTGTCGTAGTACAATTTGCCGGAAGGGATAAACAGATCGTCGTCATCCTCCGATTTCTTGTCGTTACCGAATGTGAGATAGAGGCTATTGTCGGCATCGCTGAAGTGCAGGCCGGCGGTCACGCGCTTGCCCCCTTCATTGATCGCTTTGTCGAAATCCAGCATCACTTCTGTTTCGTCTCCACTCTGGGTGTACTCAATCCACGTGTTATAGCCCTTTATTTTGCGGATATCGAGTTTGATATAGCCATCCAGTTGAAGAGCCGGGCGCGTTGCGAACATTGTGAGGTCTCCCTTGTAAAACATTCCCGCGCCGAGAACCAGGCTTTCTTCTTCCTTGACGGAGCCCTTGGCCACGGTCTGCATGGTTGCCGCCGACTGCCGGCGGTTTGACCTTTTTTGCCCTTCCGGCTGGGTCACCGGTTCAAGATGAAAATCCGTCATTTTGATGGCAAACGTGTCATTGAGAAAATTTACATATTGATATGTGGCATACCCGCTGAATTCCTTTCGTGAGATGACGTCGACAACTCCCTGAGTGAGTCTGTGATACGCGTTCAGCGTGTCGACTACGATCGTTGTGTTGTGCAGCGTTCCGATGCGCGCGTTCTCATGGATAAGCACCTCGTTGTTTTCCGGGGTGATCATCGCATCGGCGACAATAATGTAGGGGATGCCACTGACTTTAAGCTGTTGTGTTTTGAGGTCATACTCCGCTTTTTCCGCGTTGAAGTGAAGGGAGTCGAGATCTTTTCGCGTGGTGTAGAAATACGAGTTCTCGATGGGCACGTCGGGCGCCTTGCTCATGGTGATCTTCTGCGCGGCCAGGTCCCAGCGGGCGCGCGGGATGGATGTTTTGAACTGCGCATAAGGGAATTCAATGGCTGCCGTTCCCTCGATCTCGGGGCTGATCTCCGCGTAGTTCTCGGCGAGATTGAATTTCAGCCGAATGTCATTTCCTGCGAGCAGGTTTTTATTGGGATCATCTGACTTCACTTTGAACCGCGCATGCCGCGCGCCGAAACTTTTTCCGGCGAAGCTCATTTCACGGGAGATCAGCTCGGTGCCCCGCGTCTCGAGTTTGCCCGCGCCGGCCACTCCTTCTTTTGATATGGTAACGACCCCTTGCATTTGCGCGGTCGAGTCATAGAAATTGAAAGGAGCCTTCAGGTTTTTCAGTTGCATCCGGTCGATCTTCGGATACCATTTCATCTGGAAATCCGGGAAGGAAGCCTGCGGAAACAACACCGACCCAAACTGTTTTTCTTCCACCCGGGCCCTGTGTCCCTTGGTAATGACAGAATCGGGGTAGAAAATAAAATCGTGCGAATAAAGAGTCGCGGCCAGGTAATTGATCTCGCCATTGCCCCTCAGGCCGTGATTATTCATCGAGAGCACACCATGGATAACGCCGTCGCCGTTGAAGAGCTGAAAGCCCGAGGGCGGGATGGCGTGGTCAAATCCAAGAGATCGGTCGGGCATGGTTCGCAACGTCTCTTTGAAACTTGGGAACATGCCGCTGGACACAAACGTGCCGTCAAAATTGATGGTAGCCGGATCCGAGTTGCTCAGGCTGTCGAGCTTGAAAGGCGGCGCGACGAAAAAGATAGAACGGTCATAGACGCCACCCAGAATTTCTTCGCGGTCAAAATAGATGACGCCACCTTTGTTCGCGTCGAGTCGCGGGTAATTCGGAATCTTGAGTTTGCCGGATTTGTTATTCGGTCTGCTGATGAACAGCGTCC
>DASVOT010000679.1:0-6673 GCA_036383235.1 Chryseosolibacter sp. | reverse complement strand
TGATACACTGAAACGGCCGGTGCTTCCAGTCGATAAAGCCTTGCCGTCATACACCAATACGTTGTTCAGCGTCCGGGCCGATAGCCTGTTCCGGGTGATGTTGCAGGAAAGCGATAACTTTATTGCCGAGCAACTTCTCATGATGTGCGCAAATGTGCTCAGCGACAGTTTGAAGCCAGAGATCGCCATTGATTTTATGAAAGCGCATTACCTGATAGATCTGCCGGATGAGCCCGTCTGGATTGATGGGTCCGGGCTTTCCAGATACAACCTTTTCACTCCCCGCACGATCGTAAAATTGTGGCAGAAAATACTGGAGATCGTTCCGAAGGAGCGCTTGTTTCGACTCCTTGCTACCGGAGGCGTAAGTGGAACCATTCAAAAATGGTATCAGGGGGCGGGGGCGTCGCCTTATATTTTTGGCAAGACCGGAACGTTAAGCAACAACCACTGCCTGAGCGGGTTTCTCGTAACCAGGAAGGGAAGAGTCCTTATCTTTTCTTTTATGAACAATAATTACACGACCACCACAAGCGCCATCCGGCGGAATATGCAAACCATCCTATACGACATTTATGAGCATTACTAAAACGGCGATGCAGCTAAAGACTAAGATCCTTCTGTTTTTTTTGGCGGCGGTCTTTTTTCATGTCAGCGGTCAGTCTACAGACAGTCTCGACATCAAGATCGGGCAAATGCTCTTGATAGGTTTCCCAGGGCAGGAAGTTGACGACAAAGTTCTTGAGGAAGTCGCCAATGGCAAGGTGGGTTCGATCATTATTTTCGAGAAGAATATTCCCGCGAAAAATTCTTTCATCGCGTTGAAGAAAATTATCTGGACCTATCAAAAGGCCGCACCCATTCCGCTGTTCGTCTGTATCGACCAGGAGGGTGGACGGGTTAACCGACTTAAAGAGAAGTACGGTTTCCCCAGGTCGATCACTGCGGCCGCCATGGGGCGAGCCGCATCGTTGGACTCCGTGCGGTTGTATGGTGAAGCGACGGCAGCGACACTTGCAGGACTCGGCATCAATGTAAATTTTGCCCCGGTGGTAGACCTTGCTTCGAATCCCGACAACCCGATCATCGCCCGATACGGAAGGGCATTCAGCGCCAACGAGGATTCGGTCTCCCTCCTGGCCAGGGAATTCATCAAAACCCATCGGAAATATAATGTGCTGACGGCGCTTAAACATTTCCCCGGGCATGGCAGCTCGAAAGATGATACGCATCTGGGTATCGCTGACGTCACGAATACCTGGGAACCGCGGGAGTTGAAACCGTATGAAACACTTATTGATTCCGGCTATGCAGATGCTGTGATGACCTCGCACATTGTGAACAGGAACCTGGATCCGGCAGGAAATCCAGGAACGTTATCCGACGATATTCTTACGGGTATTCTTCGGAAAAAACTTGGTTTCCGCGGCGTTGTCTTCTCCGATGATATGCAGATGCATGCCATCACCGAGCATTTTGGTCTCGAGGAAGCCATCAGGCTGGCCATTAGCGCGGGCGTTGATATCATGACCTTTTCCAATAACATCTCGGGTAGCGATGAACGCACGGTCAACAAAGTTCATTCGGTAATCCGCGACATGGTCGCGAAAGGAATTGTTTCCCGGGCGAGGATCGACGAAAGCTTTCGCCGCATTATCCAGCTGAAGAAACGGCTAACGGAAGAAGACCGGACCGCCGAACTGCTGCAGGAACTGGGAGCCATTCAATCCGCCCTCGACGAGGCAACAGAACTTCTGCAGAAGGCCAACGAAAATCTGAAAGAGCAACGTGTAAACGAGACGAATTCGTCAACTAAAAAAGCGCGGAAAAGAAACCGCCGACTTTGAACGAGGGGTATCGAACGGGTAGGCATAGCTGGTTTCCGGGGAATGAAGTGCCAGTGAGAGGAAGCCGGTGACGTGCCAGGATAGAGGAAAATAATTCTTTCTTTGGATACGTATCGCATTAAGCTTCCGGCCGGCCGGCGCGTTCCCGTAGTGGTGAGCGTTCCTCATTGCGGCACGGCATTCCCCGAGGAGATAAAAGATGACTATCGCGCGGAGCTCATCAAAGCGCCGGATGATACAGACTGGTTTGTCGACCGGCTCTATGGATTTGCTCCGTCAATTGGTATCACCATGATCAGCGCGGTGCTGAGCCGATGGGTTATCGATCTCAACAGGAGCCCCGCTGACATTCCTTTGTATTCGGATGGCCGGATCATCACAGGGCTGTGTCCAACAACGACATTCCTGGGAGATCCTCTGTATAAGGATGGCAGGTCAAAAGTAGAAGCGGAGGAAATAAAGCGCAGGACTGAGCTCTATTACAGGCCGTATCATGCGGGATTAAGAGAAATATTGGACGATCTCAAGTCGGAGTTCGGGCAGGTGCTTTTATGGGATTGTCATTCCATCCGCCAAAGAGTTCCTACGCTTTATGCCGGAAAATTTCCCGATCTGATTCTCGGAAGTGCAGATGGCCGGTCTGCAGAGGAGGATTTGATTGAAATTGCCCTGGATAATCTGGTGGATGAAGGGTATACGCTTCATCACAACGAACCTTTCAAGGGCGGTTATGTCACCAGAAATTACGGGAGGCCGGAAAAGGGAGAACACGCCCTGCAGTTGGAAATGAGTAAAATCAATTACATGGATGACTTCGAGTTGCAGTATGAGCCGGTCCGGGCTGAAAGGATAGGGAAGGTGCTGCATAAAACGCTTGGTTCTCTTGGTGATGCCTTACTTTCAGCTAAAGATTATTAGCTTTATTTTTGCGCTAGCGGAAGGAGAGAATGGCATTTCGACACCTAAACCCCTGAATGGATGAGTTTTGACGAACAAAAATCTTCTGTCCGCGAAGGAAGAAAGCGCGAAGCAAAAACCTACCAATTCAAAGCCCTTCTGCAGCAAACCGGATGGATCAGCCCCGGCTATATAGGCATCGATGATCAAGGAATTATTCAATCTATCTCTGCGGTGCCGACGCAGGACACTCATCTTGTGGACAGGGTGAACGGTTTTGCCTTGCCCGGGTTTCAAAACGCCCATTCGCATGCTTTTCAATTTGCCATGGCGGGTATGGCTGAGAAGCACGATGTGAACACCGTAGACGATTTCTGGAGCTGGCGTGAGGCGATGTATGATTGCGCGCTTACAATGGACCCGGGGCAGATGCAGGCGGTGGCCACCATGCTGTATGCAGAGATGCTTAAGCGTGGCTACACGCATGTTGCCGAATTTCAGTACCTGCATCACAATAAAAACGGCACCCCGTATGATCGGCAGGCTGAAATGAGCGCGAGCCTCATCGCCGCCGCGGCCGTGGCCGGAATCCGCATCACACTTGTGCCGGTCTTTTACCAGAAAGGCGGCTTTGGAAAGGATGCGGGCGCGCAGCAGCGCAGGTTTTGCTTTCAAAGTGTCGACCAGTATCTTCATCTCCTGGACGAGTGCGGCGCGCTGGTAAAGAATTTCTCGACTGCTCATCTCGGCTTTGGCGTTCATTCGCTCAGGGCAGCGGAAGGAGAGGACATCATCCGTGTCGTTAATGACGGCCCGAAAGGGATACCCTTTCACATCCACGCTGCCGAGCAGCTAAAGGAAGTCAACGACGCGCTGGGGTTCTTAAAGGAAAGACCGGTGGAATGGCTATTGAATCACCTACCCCTGTCAGACCGTTTTCATCTCATTCATTGCACCCATTTGACCGATGATGAGGTAGTTCGGCTTGCCAAGAGCCTGGCACATGTCGTTCTCTGCCCGGGCACGGAGGCGAATCTCGGCGACGGGATTTTCAGGCTGACGGATTTCGCGCGGCACTCCAACCATTGGTCTATTGGCACCGACAGTCACATCAGTTTGAATCCCCTTGAGGATCTGAGGTGGCTCGACTACACTCAGCGGTTGACGACTCACCGGCGCAACACGTTTGCCGATGGAGCCTCGCGCCTCGTGAACAGCACTTTCTTCTCAGGCAAAAAGGCCATGGGCCTGTCGTGCGCTGACTACTTTGAAGTGGGCAAACCGTTGGATGCAGTGATCTACAACGGTGACAGTCCTTTGCTGAATACTGCCGGCGAGGAGCATCTTTTGCCTACGCTGGTATACACCGCAGACGGATCTTCTGTAGCGGGAACAATTGTGGATGGAAGCTGGATCGCAAGAGAGGCCCATCACAACCATGAAGAAGAGATCCTGAAGGATTTTCAGATCGCTTTAAAAAAAATTTCAAGGGAAGCATAGCGCACATGGCAGCTATCATCAGGACAATTTCACCCACGGATAATCCTTCGGTTGCCCGGCTTATCCGCACGGTAATGCCGGAGTTCGGCGCAGGTGGCAAAGGATTTGCCATTCACGATCCGGAAGTTGACGACATGTTCGGCGCTTATTGCCGCGCGCGCAGCGCGTATTTTGTCTGTGAGGAAGACGGCAAAATTTTGGGCGGCGGAGGTGTCGCGCCCCTGCAAGGCGGGCCTGCTGACACATGCGAATTGAAGAAAATGTATTTTCTGACGGCCGGCCGCGGCCGGGGGCTCGGCCAGCAAATATTAACTTCCTGCCTGAAATCCGCCAGACAATTCGGGTTCGAATGGTGTTATATCGAGACTTTCAATACCATGGAGGCCGCCATGAGGCTGTATGAAAAGAATGGGTTTGAGAGGGGGCCAGGGCCAATGGGAAACACCGGACACTTTGCCTGCGATACGTTCTATGTAAAAGGTCTGGCTTCGTGAGCGGGAATCTTCCAAAATCAAATTCCGATGTGGGCATTTTCTTCCGCTTTTGTTTTATATTTAGTGATGCTTCCAGCGGAGTATGGCTGTTGCAAGCCGGAGCGGTAACCAGGTGTTGCGGTCCGGAGTCTGAAAAAACGCTTTTAAAAAACCTAAACTATGCCGAAGTTTATCATCGAGAGACAAATACCGAACGCAGGAAGCTTATCCGCGGAAAAACTAAAGGCCATCTCGCAGAAATCGAGGGATGTTCTCTGTAGCATGGGAACGGAAATCCAGTGGATACACAGCTATGTGGCAGGCGATAAGATATATTGCATCTACCTGGCGGCAAACGAGCAGCTGATCCTGGAGCATGCCCAACTCGGAGGGTTCCCGGCAAACTGCATCACGAAAATCTCCGCGATCATTGAACCTGCCACCGCCGAAAACTAAACTTCAGCGCCGATAATGGAATGGTTGCGGGACATGATCAAAAAGCACGACCTGACGATCGTCCTTGTCCTTTCATTTTTAATCGGTCTCGGGTTGTACATTTTTCCCCAGTCGCGTGAATTCGGTGTCAATGTTCTCACCGAGTTTGCGAGCGTGTGGATTACCGTCTTCCTCGTAAACCGCCTTATTGAGAAACGGGAGCGCAAAAGGAGGGTCTCTATTGACCAGCGGATTCTTATCGAAACGTTGTCGGTGATCGCTTCTTATTATTCTATCTGGAAACACCTTGTCTGGAAGTACTTTCCTACGGCGAAAATTCAGAATGAGAAAGACCTGATCGCGCTTTATCCCGAGCTGGTGAAGGCCACCCACCTTTTTGAAAAATTCGAGATTGTCTCCATTCACTATCCGGAATCGTGGAAATTGTTTTTCCACAACCGGACGATCAAGGAATGCTTTGAGAACTACTTCGAAACGATGCAGGGCAATGTCCGCTCGCTCATCGAGAATTTTAAAATTCACCTGGAGCCGGAACTTTTGGGCTATTTGCTTGAATTGACGGAGAGCGAATATCTTCGCGAAGTAAACGCCGTGTTTTGTAATGATGACGCAGATGTCTTGCATGAGTTCGGCCAGGATACGAACAAATTGAGCTCGTATCTCACCACCACGGGTGCACACTTTGACAAAGTCATCGAATTGAGCGCCTATTGCCGGCACTTGCATAGCCGCATTGCCGAATTCGTCGAACCGAATGTAGAGCAGTATAATCTCAAAGATTACTTCCGGAATCCCCTCAGCGCATATCCTGTCACGAGCCCGATCCCTTCGGAAGTTTAGAGGCGTCCGGGATACCGTATGCCAGGGAGGTCACCTAACGTCTCTTTCCTTTACGTACGGTTTGAGACGGGGCAGCCATCGGGGCACCTGCGCCCTGTAGACGTCATATTCGCTCCCGAATTTTTTCAGCAAAGCGGGTTCCTCCATCAGGAGGAAATAGACCGTGTTAACGGCGATAAAAATAAACAGCCAGATGAGTATGGAGGAGGAATGAAAAAACAGGGCCTCCCCAGCGAGGACTAATGCGACGCCTGTGATCATGGGATTGCGGCAATAGCGATAAGGCCCTGCTATTACAAGTTTTACTTTTTCCGACCACGGCGCAAGTGTGCCTTTACCAATGCGATTAAACAGGAGCACAGTGTAGGTAAACAATGATGATCCACCCAGCATGAGAACAGCCCCTGAAATTCTGAGGGATATGGTATCCGGAATCAGATCCTCCGCGGGATCGATTATCGAATATGGAACAAGGCATGTAACAGAAAATGGGAGAACGATGATATCTCGCAAATTCTTCAGCCACAGGTTTCTGGTTGACGATGAGGTTACATCAGGCATTGGTTAACGATGTTCTTTCTCATAATGTTCGCGGAGAATATCGCCGGCGAAATCATCGGTCAGATCTCTCACCACCGAATGAACGTGGTTCGCGTTGTT
>DASVOT010000678.1:0-2886 GCA_036383235.1 Chryseosolibacter sp. | reverse complement strand
CTTTACACTTTGGCGAACACAAGGTATCTTTCGGAATGGAGTTTGGCAAAATAAGCGCTGAGGAACTGCAGGCGGTGGATTTCACGCTTCCACCCGACAGGCCGGCGACGGCGAAAATTCTCGCCGCACAGGTGCGGACCGACAAGCCGCCCGTGTTCGTGGGCTGCGCAA
Organism: Chryseosolibacter sp.; assembly: GCA_036383235.1. Classification (GTDB taxonomy): domain Bacteria; phylum Bacteroidota; class Bacteroidia; order Cytophagales; family Cyclobacteriaceae; genus Chryseosolibacter. Next base: position 2,715 of record DASVOT010000678.1, on the reverse strand, counting down.
AGTGGGGACGCAAAGACTGGATTGGAAAGATCTATCCTCCCGGGACAAAAGAAGACGATTTCCTTCCGTTGTACGCGCGGAATTTTAACAGCATCGAGCTGAATGCCACGTTTTATAAAATTCCGTCCGTCAAACAAACTCAGGAATGGAAGAGTAAAGTGGGAAAGAACTTCCTGTTCGTGCCGAAGATCTCCAACAGCATCTCCCATATTCACCGGCTTAAAAATGTGGAAGAAAGACTTGGCTGGTTTCTTAAGGGCATCGAAGGGTTCGGTGAAAATCTCGGACCGGTATTTCTGATGCTCCATCCAAACATGGGACCGAAATCACTTGATACCATCGAGGCTTTCATACAATCCCTTCCGAAAGCGATAAAGCTTTTCGTGGAACTGCGGCAAGAGGCGTGGTACAGCGATCCGGAAGCATCCGAAAAAGTATTCTCCATGCTGGAAAGGAACGGGGCGGGAGCCGTCATCACGGACGTCGCAGGAAGACGCGATTGCGCGCACATGCGGCTGACCACGCCGGAAGCGTTCATCCGCTTCGTGGGCAACGATTTACATCCCACTGACTATACGCGGATAGACGCATGGGTGAAACGAATCAAGACGTGGATGGATGCAGGGCTCCAGCGCCTCTATTTTTTTCTCCACGAAAATGAAGAGGTGCATTCACCGGTCATCGCCTGGTACCTGATCCGGCAGCTGAACAAATACTGCGGCACCGCTCTGCCTGAACCTCCTCCGGAGGGTAGAGAGGTATAAGGTATACCGTTCAATTGATCAATTGCTCAATTGTCCAATTGCTCAATTATTCAACACTTTCCGGGATTGTCCGTGGGAGTTGAATACGGTCATTTCGCGGACTCCTTTCGGCATTACCATTGTCCGGCTGGATTGGGAAAGATAGCCCGACCCGTGCGCGAACTCCACGATTTGCTTACGCCCGTCTGTAAAGGTAAGCTCGGCTTTCACATCCAACGGTTCGGGGATGAAGGTCTTCGAGGTTGAGACTCCCTGCACAAAAACTTTCAGCGAATCCCTGTTCTGGGAGGAGATCAACAGATCGCCGGTCTGCCGGTGAACGCGCACCAGAGCCTTCGCATCGCCCGGCACATAAAAGCCTGTTTGAGCGGAAGTCTCCGGTTTGAAATTTCCCTTGCCATCGCCAGCCAGGACGAGTCCGTTAAAAGCGTCGTAGCGTCCGGCAAACACTTCATTGCCGTAATCGTTTCCCACCATCACAACATCGGGGTTGCCGTCGCCGTTAACATCCTCCGTCACCATTCCATTGACAGGCGCCACCTGCACGACGGGCGCAAGCTCCCTCATGCCGAATTTGTGTTGTCCCAGGTTCTCCACGTAAACAGAAGCCATCTCATTCGCTTCGAGCACGAGGGCGTCTTTGAGGTCCTCCGGACTGAGCAGGTCGCTGATGGTTGCCTTTCCATACTGCCGATAATAGGAAAACTTGTTCCTGAATTTCGGACTCTGGGTGTTTAACTCGTCCCAGAAATGGACCGGATATAATTTCCTGTCGTAGCTGTCCATCGTTGCCCGGATATAGCACGCCATGACGGCATCCATACTCATATTGCCATCATAATCTTTTGCATATACCTTCAGCGGGTATTCCTGGCTGGCCTGGTAACAGTTGTTCAAACCCAGGTTTCCCACCACATAATCAATGTCTCCGTCCAGGTCGAAGTCGCCCGGGGTAATGCTGTTCCACCACCCGGTCTTCTGGTCGATCTCTGTTTTGATTCGGGTCAGTTTGCTACCCGAATTCTCAAAGAACATGACGGGCGTGAATTCCCCGACGGCGATAAGGTCGGTTTTTCCATCGCTGTTAAAATCAGTCCAGATGGCATCGGTGATCATACCCGCTTTTCGCAGTTCAGGCGCGCGTTCACCCGTGACGTCCCTGAACTTGCCCGCATCGTTCATCAGCAAATAACTGTCGGGTGACAGCGGATACTGGCCCGGCACGAGCCTCCCTCCGACAAACAGGTCAAGATCTCCATCGGCGTCGAAGTCTGCCGCGCGCACACATGAACCGCTTGCTTTTGTGTCGGGCAGCGCTTTATCATCCGGAGTAAATCTTCCTTTACCATCGTTCCGGTAGAGCCTGTCCTGGTAAGGGTCTTTCGTCTGGAAATGCTCCATGCTTCCGCTGACGACGTAGAGGTCAAGGTCCTGGTCACCATCGGCATCGAACAGCAGCAATCCTTCGTCTTCCTCGGGCTTGTTCACGTCTCTCGCCACCTTCCGCTCATTCCTGAATGTTCCATCGCCATTCTGTACGAATGCTGAAAACCAATAACCGGTTGAGCCTCCCACGATGAAATCCTCGAGGCCGTCGCCATTGATGTCACCCACCGCCAGGCCAGGGCCTGATTGTGTGAACTTGTGAGGCAGTGTGCGCTGAACGTTGAAATCGATCTTGTCATCTTCCTCGTGCCTGAAATTGATGCCCAGGTTCCCTGCGTGTTTTTGAAACAACGCCACGGATTCTTTCTTCACAGAAGAGGTAAGCACGCCGGGTGCAGCAGGTGTATATTGCACAATAAGCGTCTTGTTGATTTCCGGCTTTGCCAGTTTCTGGACGTTGCCGTCACTCCAGCGAATAACAACGGAATCCACCACAGGCGCCTCTCCCAATCCGAAATGGACGATATTTTCCACTGACGAGAGAAACCCCCTGTATACGGTGTTC
>DASVOT010000677.1:0-7971 GCA_036383235.1 Chryseosolibacter sp. | reverse complement strand
AATTTCTTATAATCCACTTTCTTCTTCGAAATGACGGACTTCACAAACTCTTCATTGCTGGCGAACTGAAGAAAATCTTGATTGGTGAGGTCCTGGAAAATTCCGTTCGCAACAAAAATGTCCTTCAACCCGTCGTTATCCATATCGAATATCAGCGCCCCCCAGCTCCAGTCAGTAGCTTCCACGTTGGCCAGCCGCCCTACTTCGCTGAAGGTGCCGTCGCCGTTGTTGATCTGAAAAGTATTGCGGGTAAACTGGTGGTAATATCCGTTCTCGACATTGTACTGGTATTTGTTCCAGTCTTCGAAAGTGGTTACCGTCTTGATGCGGTCATTGGATTCGGGCAACATTTCGGTGACAAACAGATCCGGCCTGCCGTCGTTGTTGACGTCGGCAAGATCCGCTCCCATGGAAGCGCCACTGATGCTCTTGATTTCACTTGTAAGCGATTCCCTGAAGGTGCCGTCCTGGTTGTTGATGTAGAGGTAATCCCGCTCGAAAAAATCGTTGGAAACATAAATGTCCTGCCATCCGTCATTGTTTACATCGCCCACCGTGACTCCGAGCCCGAATGCAATGATGCTGCCGTAGATTCCGGCAGCTTCGCTCACGTCATGGAATTTGTTTCCATCATTCCTGTAGAGCTTGTGCCCGCCAAGGGGATCCCGTTTGCCCCGCTCGTTTTTCCGAAGGTTGAAGCTGCCGATGGCCTGGTAGGAATTGTTCAACACGTACAGGTCCAGGTCCCCGTCCTTGTCATAGTCGAAAAATACGCCGTGGGTGCTGTACCCGTGATCATCGACCCCATATTCGGCGGAACGCTCGGTGAACGTGAGGTCGCCATTGTTGATGAACAGCTCGTTGTGCTTGCCGGGATCGGCTTTCACATTCCCCGAGCTGCAGACGTAAATATCAAGCCATCCATCCCCGTTCACGTCAGCCATCGACACGCCCGTCGACCACAACTGCGTGCCGCCAACGCCCGCCTTCGCGGTAATATCTTCGAACGTAAAATTGCCCTGGTTAAGATACAGCTTGTTGCTGTCCATGTTGGCGGTGAAATAGATATCGGGAAGGCCGTCATTGTTGATATCGCCGATCGCCACGCCGCCGCCGTTGTAAAAATTCCTGTAGGTATAGATGTTGAAGTCCTGATTGAAGGAAAGCTTGTTGATGAAGTCGATGCCGGTGGAGTCGGCCGGCAACTCCGTGAATAATGTATTCTTCTTCTTCAGGTCCTGGCGCGAGCAGCCAAAAAAAGAAGCAAAGACGAGCGACCAGATAAGGGGTTTAGTACGCTTAAAATTCATAATTCCTAGTCTTCAGAATATACCTAATTCTTTTTTTGACTGATCGAGTGCATGAAATCCGGGTGCATGATGTCCTGAATCTTCACAATAACGCTCTCGGGATCTTTGATATAAACCATCATCCTCCTGTTGCCGTCAACCTTAACTGGTAACTCTCCTTCGTTCACATGCGCTTTCACAAACGCGTTGCCTTTATACCAGTGCATCAAAACCTTCACCACCTTCTGCTCGAGACTGTCCGACTGGAATTGCCGGTTCCAGGGCGCCCACGCCGGGTAACTGAATTCCAGAACCATCTCCGAAATCTTGTCATTCTTGTCGAACGTAGGGCGAAAAAGCAGCCTGACATCCGTTGGCTCTTTATGAAACAACGAATCCGTAAATCGGTACTGCACCGAGGAGTTTCCGGGACCAGGAACGATTAGCTTCTGTTTGTTCAGATCGAAGCATTTCCCAAAGTAACTGTTTCGGGTATCTCCGAAATAAAGTCCGAGCAGCAGCGAATCCTGCCTCGTGTTTTTAGCCATCTCCGACTTGACCAGCCTGGTATAATCCGATTGAAAACAGCCGGAACACACACTACAGATTACCGGGATTAGATATTTTAAAGATTTCCAGTCTGTCATCATACTTTGCAAAAAAAATATACTTCACTCCTTTAATGTCGACGTGTTCGATATCACGTATCTGACCTTTGATATTCAAATCGACGCCCGTTCGGAAACTGTACCGTCCGTTGTCAAGCTCGCCTTTGAAGAACCATCCGCTTGAGGCATCATACCTGCCGAACTGCGGCTTCACGAGATACTGATTCCCGCCTGCAATTACGTCCTCAATACCGTCATTATCAAAATCTTCAACTGACAGCGCGTAAATGGGCGAATACTGGGCCTCCAGGGGCAAATCTACTTGCTTGAATCCGTCGCCTTCTGATAGCAATAAAATGGAAGACAGCAATTTTACCTCGAAAATTCCGGATTTTTTAAGTACCGCCTCCGGAAACAGCTCATCTATGGATTTTTTGCCGTAATCCTTGTAGTACAACAATTCCTTCTTCAAAGCAGGCAACTGCGACAGCAGCTCATCCTTATCAACAACCGGATAGTATTTTCCGTCAGTCCTGGTGCAGAAGATCTGCTCCACCGAGCCGTTCCCGTCAAAATCATTTACATACATCCGGTCGTGCGCTTTGAAAAAAGTGTTCAGCCCATGGTTGCCCAGGACAAAATCCACCTTTCCGTCTTTGTTGAAATCCCCCGACTCAATACAATGCCACCATCCTTCGGTTTCCTTCATGCCGATATCCGCTGATATATCGGTGAAGGCCGCGTGGTCATTTCTTAGAAATACAACTGGCATCCAGTCGCCGGCCAGGACCAAATCGCTCCACCCGTCATTGTTAAAATCCGCAATGGCTGCATCCGTGATCATCCCTGCGTTGGCCAGTGAAGGGGCAAACTCTTTCGTCACATCACTGAAGACCCCGTGTCCATCATTCTGAAGGAGATATCCCCTGCCTCCCATGCCATAGGTGAATGGATCAAACCTTTCGCCGACGAACAGGTCCAGGTCCTTGTCGTTGTCAAAGTCGATTGCTTTGACAACACTCGTCGCAAAGTATCGGGTGAACGGAAGCGCCTGGGAGGCTTCCTGAAAACCACCGTTCCCGTCATTCAAAAAGATCCGGTCCTTCAGAGCGCTGGACGTCTTTGGAAAAAACCTTCCGCCGGTAGCCATATAAAAGTCCAGGTCGCCGTCATTGTCCGCGTCAAAAAGCGCTCCTTTCGTTTCTTCAGAAAGACTGTCCCGGGCAATGGGCAAGGGAAGGAAAGATCTGAACTTTCCGGACTTGTTCCCGATAAACGCGCCTGCCTGCCCTTTTCCGCCGCCTACATAGACCTCCGGCACGCCGTCTCTGTCAACATCTCCCTTGAGGAGGGATGGGGTTTCGTTCCCGTACATCATCGGCAGCAGCCTGTCGCGATTGAAGTCGACGAGCGTGCTGCCTCTATGGGTAAAACGCAAGCTGTCAACCAGCCCGAGGGTCAATGACTTTTCTTTTTTCTTCGCAAATGGAAAGCGATCGTAGACCCTCGAAGCTTCTTTCTTAACCGCGACTTTCCTGTTAACAGGAACGTTGTAGAGAACGGTGTAACCCGAATCCGGCCACCTGATCAGAAGAGAGTCGACGGTCTTTACGCCTTCGCCCAATCCCAGGGTGACGACGGGCTGAACGGAACTCTGGAATCCCCTTGTGACGAAATTATCTGCAACGAATGTTTTTCCTCCGCAGAAGGCTGTGACTTCGGATCCGGCGGCGAGGGTATTTTCGCCAGCCGCCGAAAGCGAAACGGTAAGGCTTTTAAACCTGAGCGAATCGGTATTGTTCCTGTACAGGACCGACGGCGCATTGATATTGTTTACCACCAGGTCGAGGTCGCCGTCATTGTCAAGGTCGCCGTAGGCGCTGCCGCTGGAGAACATCGGTTCGGCGAGGCCCCACTCCCGGGCTACATTACGGAATGTAAGATTTCCCTCGTTCCGGAACGCGTAATTCGGAAATTCGGATGACGGCATCAGGTCTATCAATTTCACGATTGCGTTCTGCTCCTCCTCACGGATAATTTTCCGGATGTTCTCCTCGGAGCCAGAATAAGTGAGGTAATCGCGGTCAAGGAGGTCTTTGTAAATACCGTTAGCGATAAAGACGTCCTTCCTGCCGTCGTTGTCCATGTCGAAGAGCAGGGCGCCCCAGCTCCATTCGGAAGCGGCTATGCCCGCGAGCCTGCCTACTTCCGCATAATTTTGCGGGCTGATCTTTTTTTGGAGGACGTTCCTGGAGAACTGATAATAATACCCGCTGTTGAGGTTCAGCTGGTATTTATTCCAGCTGTCAAAAACAGTTTTTGTTTTTTTTCTGTTGAGGGAATCCGGAAGCATCTCCGTCACAAACAGCTCGCAAACGCCGTCGTTGTCGAGGTCGGCGAAGTCGGCTCCCATGGAGCCCATGCTGATCGATTCGAAGTAATCGGTGAGCGATTCCCTGAAAGATCCGTGCTGGTCGTTGATATAGAGGTAATCGCGTTCGAAGAAGTCATTGGAGATAAAGACATCCGTCCAGGTATCGTCATTGAAGTCTCCCAGAGTGATTCCGAGGCCAAAGCCTATGTTACTCCTGTAGATGCGGGCTTCCTTCGAGTAGTCGCGGAATTTGCCATGGTCGTTGATGAAGAACTTGTTGCCAGCGCCGCCCGGGTCCGGTATTTCACGCTGATTCTTCACGAGGTCGTAATTGCCTACGGATTTGAAGGAGTTGGTGAGGAGGTAACAATCCAGGTCGCCGTCTTTGTCGAAGTCAAAAAATGCCGCCTGAACAGAGAGGCCGGTAATATCGAGGCCGTATTCTTTCGACTTCTCGGTGAAGGTGAGATCGCCGTTGTTGATGAAGAGTTCATTATTGCGGTGCGGGGCATCGGGATCGCCCGACTTGCAGACATAGATATCGAGGAGTCCATCCGCGTTGATGTCGGCGAACGTGACTCCGGTAGCCCAGACACCCGGGCAGGCGACCCCCGCTTTGTCGGTGATGTCTTCAAAGCGCAAATTGCCTTTGTTGAGATACAGCTTGTTATCCGCCTGGTTTCCCGCGAAGTAGAGATCAAGCAGTCCGTCATTATTGACATCGCCGATGGCGACGCCGGCGCCGTTATAGAAATTGCGGTAGGTGTAGGGATTGAGGCGTTCTGTAAACTTCAGGTCGTTGCGAAAGGTGATGCCGCTCAGTTCGGTGACATCAGTAAAAAGCGAAGATTGCTTTAATTTTTCATTTGAGCATCCCACCAACAAACAAACTGCCAAGAGCTTAAAAAATCTCATCGCCCAAATAGAAGAGCCTACGTAAAAAACAGGAATATCGTTCAACAAGGTGTTGAACGATATTCCAAAATTACAAAATCAGAGGATATACCTGGCTATTAGTAGCCCGGGTTTTGTACAAGCGGGTGGGCGGTGGATGCCGATGCCTGCATTTGCTCGATTGGTATAGCCATGATTATATGTTTGTCTGCGTTGGGGTCTGCTTCTTTCTCCCACCAAGCGTTACCGTATACCCCGAAACGTATCAGGTCGGTTCGTCTGAGCGCCTCTATAAACAATTCCCTACCGCGTTCCGCGAGCATCTCTCCTTCAGTCAGGGAAACCAGAGGATCAGCTTTCGCTCTTTCTCTGATCTGGTTCACGAGGTTCAGCGCTTCGCCATCGCTCCACCCATTCTTGCGGGCAAGGGCTTCAGCTTTGTTCAACAGAACTTCGCCATACCGCAGCAACGGAAAATCGTTATCTGCATCGTTTTTCTGGCCGATCTTAAAGGAGAACTTGCCAAACCGCGCACCTCCCTGGCGGGAAGCATTGGGATACAGTTCATTGATGAAAGGCGTGTAGTTCAGCGGTGCGCCATCAGGATCGGCTTTGTCGTAAGCTAAGTCGAGAAGCTGCAACTCACCAGAGTAGTCAAACTGAGGGCCTACAATGAAATTAGCTGCCTTTCTTTCGTCTTTGTCATCATATGAGTTATAGAAGTCTTCCAGCGTGGAAAAACCGTTCCATGGCTGGCTCTGCAGTTTCCATGTCAGTTGACTCGGGTAGTGCAGGGTCATCATCGGCCACACCGCGCCTGTTCCTGTCGACTCATCAAAAGGAGCAACAAAAATATGCTCGACGTTCTCAACGTTATGCGGATCAAAGACCTCCGAATATTTCGGAGAGAGACTGTAAACACCGGAATTGATCACCATATCAGCTGCGTCGATGGCTTTCTGATATTGAGGCGTTCCCGTATACACTTGGGCATTCAGGTAAAGCCTTGAAAGCAGTGCGTAGGCTCCGCCCTTGCTCACCCGTCCATATTCCTGCTTGCCTTCAGGCAAATCAGGAAGCGCCGCCAGCAACTCGGATTCGATAAACGCATAAGCCTGAGGCCGTGTTGACTGGGCCACATCGACGCCGGGGCTCACCACAAGCGGAATGTTGCCGAAAACGTCCATTAGCCTCCAGTAGAAATAGGCACGCAGAAATCTCAGCTGCGCCTTTTGGGGAACGGTTGTGTTGGCATCGGCCAGCAGCGTATTGCACTGGAATATGCCTCCGTACGATTGACCCCACACATCATTGATTCCCCATGTCTGCGGGGTAAATTCATGGTGGTGCATCTTAATATAAAGACCGCCGTCATACCAGTCACCACCCTTCTGCGTGATGACTGCCTCATCGGTGCCGCCTTCCTGAACGGCGAAAAACCCTCCATTACCGGCGGTTCCATCCAACACTTTCGAAAAGGCCCCCTGGAGCCCGTCATTAGGCTGCGCTTTGTTCACATTGTCCTTGATGCCGACTCCCTGGTTGGACGGGTCAAAATCCTTATTGTACCGATCTTCCAGTTCCTCGTCCAGGTTGGTACAGGAAAATCCTCCCAGAGCCAGTACCCCCAGCGTGATATACATTACTAGATTTTTCATATTTCTCATTTATCTGGTATTAGAATCCAACGTTTAATCCAAAAGTAAATGTCCTGGACGTGAAGTAATTGTTTCTCCTGTCAAGGCCAGGAGCCAGAACATCATCCGGGTCTGCTTCAGGATCCGCCAGTACGGGTTCAGGGTCTATTCCTGTGTAGTTTGTTATCTGGAAGAGGTTCTGCCCTGTAGCATATAGTCTGAAACTCTTTACCAAAGAGGTGGGAGAAATATTGAAGTTATATCCAATGGACATATTGTCCAGCTTAAGAAAATCTGCTTTCTCCACGTACAGTGAGCTGTACTGCGCCGAGGTCAGGCCCTCAACGGCCAGGCTCGTAATGATCCGGTTATAGGAATTGATGGCGCCTGGATCCAGCGGCTCATAAAAGGCGCGGAACTGATTGATCAGGCTGTGACCGAAAGCGCCCCGGAAGAATACGTTCATATCCCAGTTCTTAAAGGTCAGCCGGTTTGTCCATCCCAACTCCATGGTCGGAATACCATTCCCAAGCACTTTCATGTCAGCTGCAGGGTCAAGCGCATCTGATGGATTGGAAACAACCGATCCGTCGCCGTTAAGGTCGGCAAATCTAGGAGCTCCGTTGCCTTCTACGCCTTCAAATACCGGTCCCCAGATCTGGCCGATGGGCTCTCCCACCGCTACCAGCAATGGATACGTTCCGTTCTGCCCCGGTGAACCAAAGTCAGCCCTGACCTGACGGTCAATTATAAATTCCTCAAGCGTTGTCTTGTAGTGACTCAGCACAACGCCAGGGGTCCAGCGAAGGTCGCCGAATTCCAAAGAATTGTAGCTAAGGGTAAGCTCGATGCCGGGTGTCTTAAGTTTTCCCGCATTCTCGTACCGTTGTCCTGAAGGATACTGCGTTACCGGTACGTTCCTCAGCAGGATGAAGTCTTTGATCGTCCTGCTGTAAACATCCAGTGTACCATTCAATTTGCCGACAACAAACTCGAGTCCCAGGTTTGTTTCTGCTTTTTGCTCCCACTTCAGGTCTTTGTTTCCATTAACCCGCAGGGTAACGTTTCCGCCACCGTTGAGCGAATAGTCATACTGGTCTTGCGACAATCCCGAGGGGCCAGGCAGTGATCCTGTTACACCGTATCCTGCCCTCAATTTCAACAGGCTG
>DASVOT010000676.1:0-8585 GCA_036383235.1 Chryseosolibacter sp. | reverse complement strand
AACAGGGATGTGGAGATGTGTGGATATTGGGCCTGGCAAAACATATTGTCCGAAAGTTTGGCGATGCCCCAAAGATAGGCCAAATAAGGGAAACGAGATTTCGCCGCCAGCCGCTCGTGATCCATTTTTTCTTAATCACTGCCAACTTGTCATTAACCCCTAAAACCCTTACTTTTGCGAGCTGATTGAAAATTATGGCGCATTTGATCGAGGATATTGGTTTTTTGGGTGAGGAAAAGGCCGCTGACGGCTGCGAAATGGTGCAGGTACTGAAAGAAGTAAACACAGGAAGCCACCGAAAACTGTATATAGAGAGTTATGGCTGCCAGATGAATTTTTCTGACAGCGAGATCGTGGCTTCCATATTGCGCCGAGAGGGCTATGATACAACCGCTGACCTTTCACAGGCCGATGTCATATTTCTCAACACCTGTTCCATCCGTGAAAAAGCCGAGCAAACGGTCCGCAACCGGCTCACGCATTTCACTTCTTTGAAGAAAAACAGGCCCGGGCTGCTGATCGGCGTGCTGGGTTGTATGGCAGAGAGGCTAAAAGCGAAGTTGCTGGAGGAAGAAAAGATCGTAGACCTGGTCGCGGGCCCGGATGCCTACCGGGACCTTCCGAACCTGATCGCGCAGGTCGACGATGGCGAAAAGGCCGTCAATACTTTTTTATCGAGAGAAGAAACGTATGCCGACATCAGCCCGGTTCGTTTGAACTCGAATGGCGTTACGGCGTTCATTTCGATCATGAGGGGGTGCGACAACATGTGTACCTTTTGCGTGGTGCCCTTCACGCGCGGCCGTGAGCGAAGTCGTGATCCCAGGTCGATTGTAGCCGAGGCGAAGGACCTTTTCGCCAGGGGATTTCGCGAAGTCACCCTCCTCGGCCAGAATGTAGACTCATACAAGTGGAGCCCTGCTGAGAACAACAAAGCGCGGATGGAAAAGAAGGGTGTAGACCACGTGATAAACTTCGCGAACCTGCTCGAGCTTGTGGCCCAGGTACATCCCGACCTGAGGGTGAGGTTTTCCACCTCCCATCCGAAAGACATCACCGATGAGGTGCTGCATACCATGGCGCGCTACGACAACATCTGCAAGTACATTCATCTTCCGGTGCAAAGCGGAAGCAGCCGCATCCTCGATCTGATGAACCGGGGCTACACCCGGGAATGGTACCTCCAGAAGATATGCCGGATCCGGGAGATCCTCGGGGAAGACTGTGGCATATCGTCAGACATGATCACAGGTTTTTGCACGGAAACAGAAGAAGACCACCGGGAGACATTAACCCTGATGGATGCCGTGCGTTTCGATTATGCTTACATGTTCCATTATTCCGAGCGTCCGGGAACGCTGGCGGAAAAGAAATACGAAGACGATGTAGCCCTGGAGACAAAAAAGAGGAGACTGGCAGAGGTCATCGAGAAACAGAATGCGCACTCACGAATGAGAAACCAGGCCGACACCGGGAAGACGTTTAACGTGCTGATTGAAGGACCGTCAAAAAAATCAGATGCCTGTTTACAAGGGAGGAACAGCGCCAACAAAGTCATTGTTTTTCCAGGAGCGGGGTTGTCAAAAGGCGGGTATGTTAAGGTCAGAGTGGAAAGCTGCACCGGTGCTACCCTCATAGGTCAAGTTGTTGAATAAACAGATGTCAATCACAGAACTAGAAATTCAAAATATAAAGCAGCGCTTCGGGATCATCGGAAACTCTCCCCTGCTTAACAATTCTGTTCGCGTTGCCATGCAGGTGGCCCCGACGGATATGTCGGTACTCATTACCGGTGAGAGTGGAAGCGGAAAGGAATCGTTTTCAAAGATCATCCATCATCTCAGTCCCCGCAAACACGGCCAATTCATAGCGATCAACTGCGGCTCCATTCCGGAGGGAACGATTGATTCCGAATTGTTCGGCCACGAAAAAGGCTCGTTCACCGGCGCCCACGAAGCGCGCAAGGGATACTTTGAGGTGACCAACGGCGGTACGATCTTTCTCGATGAGATTGGCGAAATGCCCCTGGGAACACAGGCCCGCCTTCTCCGGGTTCTTGAGAACGGCGAATTTATCAAAGTCGGGTCCTCCAAGGTTCAGAAAACGGATGTCAGGGTTGTGGCCGCCACGAACGTGAACCTGATGAAAAATGTCGAGGAGGGCAAGTTCCGGGAAGATCTCTATTACCGCCTCAGTACTGTGCCCATCTATGTTCCTCCCCTTCGCGAGCGCGGCAGGGACATCGAATTGCTTTTCCGAAAATTTGCCTCAGACTTCGCCGACAAGTACAGGGTCAAACCCATCTCGCTGACCGAGGAGGCAAAAGAGCTGTTGATCCGTTACCGCTTCCCTGGAAACATCAGGCAGCTGAAGAATCTCGTTGAGCAGATCTCCGTGCTTTCCACCGAGGACAAAGAGATCGACGCCAGCGTGCTGCAGCGTTACCTCCCGAAGGAAAGCAATCTTCCCGCCCTCTACCGGAGCGGCGTCTCCGACAAAGAAAATCTTTCAGAGCGGGATATCCTTTACAAGGTGTTGTTCGACTTGAAAAAAGATGTCATCGATCTGAAGAAGATCGTGCTCGACTTGCTCAGCGGCCAGGCGGACAAAGGAAAAATGGTTAAGGACCATGCAGGGCTTTTCGAAGACATCCACCGCGAGCCGGCGGGTCTTAGTCACGAGCACGTCGTACTGAACCTTCCCTCTACTCCTTCCGGAACCAATGGGGAGGAGGTGGAGGATATCCACGACATCGCCCATGAAACGGAGGATGATTCGCTCTCCATCGAGAAGAAAGAGAAGGAGCTCATTATCCGGGCTCTGAGAAAGAATAATAACAAACGAAAATACGCGGCACGGGATTTGGGAATCTCCGAGCGAACTCTTTACCGGAAAATCAAACAATACGAACTTGAAGAATAAGATGAACGCAGGTCGGAGAGTGAAGTTTTCCGCGCTGGCTGTTGTGGTGGCGATGCTGGTTCCGATGTCGTGTGGAATATCGGCAAAGTATTCCATGACCGGAGCTACCACGGATGCCGAGACCGTCAGCATTACTGAATTCTACAACAACGCCGACCTGGGTCCGGCGAATATGTCGCAAACCTTTACGAATGATCTGAAGAATTACTTCGTTCAGAATTCAAGCCTTCGGGTGGTGGCAGAAGAAGGACAGCTTCAGCTTGAAGGCGAGATCAGCGACCTGCGGCTCACACCCATCGCTCCTACGGGTACGAGCAATCCAACGGAGATAAACCGCGCCTCCGCTACCCGCCTCACCATCACCGTGAAAGCGACCTACATCAACACGCTCAATGAAAAGATGAGCTTTAAGGACAAGACATTCTCCTTCTATAAAGACTTCGACAATGAGCTGAACATCAGTGATGTTCAAGACAGTTTTATCAAGGAGATCTTTGACCGGATCATCAACGATATTTTCAACGCTTCCGTAGCCAACTGGTGACGTGCTGGGTCCGGCAGCCCAGGCCTGACCAAATCGTCCGACAGTGGCGGGCCGGTGGTTATTCTGTCCCGAACTCTGTTTGCAGGCCTGACAGGGTATTCGCTGAGGCCAGAAGCTGACCGGAAAGAAGGCATTACGGCATCTTCGAACGAAAACGCAATTCGTCAGTCGCACCCACATCTCATAATTCGCAATCGCGTCTCATCGAATATTGTGCTGTCATATCAGCTGAAATGGTCTAAACTTACGAATCCATGGCTTTCAGCATTGCCGTTTTTTTCATATTTTTACTGTAACCCCCTAAACCGTGGATAAAACCGACTTTCTCAAGATACTGCAGCATTACGCCCACACTTCGATTGAGGAAGCGAACGAAATATCTGCATTACGGGCGGAGTATCCTTACAGCCAGGTTTTGCAGACACTCTGCGCACGCGCAAGCAAGGACCACGGGTTTCAGCATCAGCAACGGGATCTTCAGTTGGCAGCGGTTTACGCGGCTGACCGGGCTTTGCTGAAGGCGATCATTACGATGGAACCGGAGGAGCCGCTTCGGCAGGTTGTCTCGAAGCACGTTGAGGCTGATGCCCAGGTGGTGAGTGCCATTGACTCGGCAGATGTGGCGGACATCGTCATGGATGATCTTGAGCGTTTGTCGAAGCTCAAGCTCACGTTTGAAAATCTTTTCATGGATTATTCCAAATCCAAAAAAGCGGAGAAGGAATCGAAGGAAGAGGTTCAGGCCCCTGTGCGGGGAGGTGAAATCCCGGCGGCTTCTGCCGGCGCACCGGTGTCTCCAATCAAATCCAAAAAAGAGCGTATCATTGAAATGGCGCGGGCTGCCAACAATGGCGGCGCTCCGGCCGACGCTCCACCAAAAAAAAAACACCTCGACAAAGACGGAAACCCGGTGGATGAGCTGATCGCGGAGATACAGAGCTCAAAGGAGGAGATTGTTCCTGAAAACGAGCGGCAGAAGCAGCAGATCGAGATCATCAATCAGTTTATCCGTATCCAGCCTTCCATTTCGAATCCGAAGGACAGGACGCCTTCACCAGCCGGTGACCTGACGCCGGTGAAGTCGGGCGAATTTGGTGACAACATCGTTTCGGAGACGCTGGTTGAAATTCTCGTAAAACAGGGAAAGAAGGACAAGGCCATTGAAGTATTGAAGAAACTCATTTGGAAATATCCCCAAAAAAAGGCTTACTTTGCGTCCCAAATTGAAGAATTGAAGAAGTAAGCTTATGTATTCATTTATCATCGGATTGATCATTTTCTTTGCAATCCTTCTGATCCTGGTGATCCTGGCCCAGAATTCCAAAGGCGGCGGACTTAGCAGCCAGTTCGGCGGATCGTCCGCCAGCAATATTATCGGCGTCAAGAAAACCGGCGATCTCTTGGAAAAGCTGACCTGGGGATTCCTCATTGGAATTGTTGTACTGTCGCTATCCACGACGTTCATGCGTCCGGGCACCAGTCAGCCGGCGAACGATATTCTCGAGCGAGCAGGGGAACAGGCGCCTGTGAATGTGAACCCGAATTTCGGAGGTGATACCACCGGCGGCTCACAGATCATTCCATCTGATTCCGCGAACAAATAATATGTTTCTGCCTGAGCAGGAAAAGCCCGTGTCACCGGGCTTTTTTTGTTCCATGTCGCGCAGGAAGAGCGTCAGGCGGCATTCGAGATATGTTTGACAAACAACCTTTTTGCCACCGGCATGAGTGTCTCACTGAAGGGAAATCTGATCCTGGAGATCAGCAGGAAGGCGGCCGGGTTAGGCATATCCTTATAGCGCTTTATGAGGTCAAGCTTGATCCGCTCGTAAGGGTACAGCTGCTTCTTGTCGACCACCTCGAGAAATTGCGTGTTGAGGCTTCGCAACTGTTCCTGGCTGTCTTCAAAAATGCTTACCTGGTAGCGGTAGACATTCGTTTCCTTCTCGGGGGGCATCGTCACAAAGAGGTATCCTTCATTGGCGTAAAGGGGCGTGACACCTACAGGAGAAATCTCGCACTGTGATTCCACGTATTCATAGATGACCGTTCCCTCCTGGAGGGATTCTTTTATGCGCGGGATCGCGAACTCGATGATGGCATCGAGCTCAGCCATGATGGCGTCATCTTCGACAATCTCGCGATAGCGCAATTCCAGTTTTTTTATTTCTTCCGGCGAGATCTCTTTTGGAAACGATTCGCGGATCAGCGTTTTATGTTCTTTAACCGACAGCAGGTTCCGGTAGTGAAAGACGAGGTCTGCAAGATACGGGTAGAGTTCCACTTTGCTGAACGATTTTCTGGCTGTTTGAAGGTATGCCAGAAGCAGGTATTTCTTGTATTCAAAGTCTATTAAGCCCTGTGTAAGCCAATCTTTTGACAGTTTATCCATATAGTGCACAATTTCATAAGCCTGCCTGCGCGGAGCCACCTGGACACAGGCAGGCAAAATTTACCAGTATTTCAGCTTCAAGTCAACCCTGCCGGTAAGAGCGGTCGGTGTGAGGGGTCAACAAGGACCTATCGGGACGGCAGAAACTGACACGATGCCATCATTTCGGTTAAACATTATGCCGGTTTCCATCGATTGGCCGGGGAAAATTTGTCATAGTTAGAAAAAATGTCCGTTATTCGCGTCTCTTTTCGCATTGGCATAATTGATGATAAAACGGGCTTGCGAAACCCATATGTTCAACCTAAAAATTCAATAGTATATGGCAAAAATCAATTTCAAACCAAATGAGGACAGGGTGCTTGTTGAACCCGCTGAAGCCGAGACGAAGACAGCGTCGGGAATCATCATCCCTGACACAGCAAAGGAGAAGCCGCAGAAAGGCACCATCATTGCGGTTGGTGAGGGATTAAAGGACAAACCCGTAACGGTGAAGGTCGGCGACAACGTCCTGTATGGCAAATATGCCGGCACCGAAATCAATATTGATGGTAAGGAGTACCTTATCATGCGCAATTCTGACATCTTCGGTATTATCTAATCGTTAAAACTTAAACTTCAAGTAATTATGGCTAAAGAAATCACGTTTGATACCTCCGCAAGAGATAAGATCAAAAAGGGTGTTGATAAGCTGGCAAATGCAGTAAAGGTTACACTCGGTCCAAAAGGTCGCAACGTCATTCTCGACAAAAAATTCGGAGCACCGACAGTGACTAAAGACGGCGTGTCAGTAGCAAAGGAAATTGAGCTGAAGGACGCTATTGAAAATATGGGAGCGCAACTGGTAAAAGAAGTTGCTTCAAAGACTGCTGATGCCGCCGGTGACGGTACCACTACTGCCACAGTGCTGGCGCAATCTATCTATTCACACGGTATTAAGAACGTGGCTGCCGGTGCCAATCCGATGGACCTGAAGCGCGGTATCGACAAAGCAGTCGAAGCTGTTGTTGAGCACCTCAAGAAGCAATCGCGCAAGCTGAAAGATTCCTCTGAGATCGCTCAGGTGGCTACCATTTCATCCAACAGCGACCAGACCATTGGCAAGATGATCGCCGATGCAATGGAGAAAGTAGGCCGGGATGGCGTCATCACGGTAGAAGAAGCTAAAGGCACGGAAACGGAAGTGAAAACGGTAGAGGGTATGCAATTCGATCGCGGTTACCTCTCCCCTTACTTCGTCACCAACACCGAGAAAATGGAAGCCGATCTGGATCAGCCTTACGTACTGATCTACGACAAGAAGATCAGCAGCATGAAGGAATTGCTTCCCATCCTCGAGCAGACGGCTCAGACCGGCAAACCGCTTCTGATCATCGCTGAAGAAGTGGAAGGCGAAGCGCTTGCTACGCTGGTTGTGAACAAGATCCGCGGCGCGCTGCGTGTAGCCGCCGTCAAAGCACCTGGCTTCGGCGATCGCAGGAAGGCCATGCTGGAAGACATCGCTATCCTCACTGGCGGCAAGGTCATCTCTGAAGAGCAGGGCTTCAAGCTCGAGAACGCCACCCTCGATATGCTGGGCCGGGCCGAAAAGATCAACATCGATAAAGACAACACCACGATCGTTAACGGCGCAGGCAGCAAGGCTGACATCTCAGGCCGTGTCGCACAGATCAAAGCCCAGATCGAGACGACCACCTCTGATTACGATAAAGAAAAACTTCAGGAGCGCCTTGCCAAGCTGTCAGGCGGAGTGGCCATCCTCTATGTAGGAGCCGCTACGGAAGTTGAAATGAAAGAGAAGAAAGACCGCGTCGACGATGCGTTGCACGCAACCCGCGCTGCCGTCCAGGAGGGAATTGTTCCTGGTGGTGGAGTGGCCTACATCCGCGCAATCGACGCACTGAAAGACGCCGATGCG
The DNA here is from genome assembly GCA_036383235.1 of Chryseosolibacter sp. Taxonomy (GTDB): domain Bacteria; phylum Bacteroidota; class Bacteroidia; order Cytophagales; family Cyclobacteriaceae; genus Chryseosolibacter. The sequence goes on along the minus strand of DASVOT010000676.1, from coordinate 809 downwards.
CTCGGAGCATCCAACGAAGATCAGGCCACTGGTGTGAACATCATCCGGCTTGCCCTCGAGTCTCCGCTTAGGACGATCGCCGAAAACGCCGGACAGGAAGGTTCAGTGATCGTGAACAAAGTGCGCGACGGCAAGAAGGATTTCGGATACAATGCCAATGACAACAGCTTCGCCAACTTCTTTGAAGTAGGGATCATCGACCCGACGAAAGTGACCCGTCTGGCCCTTGAGAACGCAGCTTCTATCGCAGGCATGCTGCTGACGACCGAAGCGGTTGTTTCAGACATCGCTGAAGAAAAAGAAGCGCCTGCCATGCCTCACGGCGGCGGCGGAATGGGCGGAATGATGTAACCCAATCCATAGATTAAAAAAGAGCTTCACCCCGAAAGGTGAAGCTTTTTTATTTTTACCCTGCCACACCAGCGTTGCCGGAAGCTCTTGCGCCTTGCGCGCAGGTTGTCCTTAAATCCTGTATCTTGTGAGGCGGAAAATACGCCGGCTCATCAACACGCGGTCCGGCAGAACATGAAGAAGAACAGAATATACCAGGTTGACGCTTTCACTGAGAACTTGTTCTCCGGAAACCCCGCGGCTGTCTGCCCACTGGAAGGGTGGATGGATGACGACACCATGCAATCCATCGCCGCCGAGAACAACCTGGCTGAGACCGCTTTTTTTATCCCGGCTGGCGACCATTTCGAAATCAGATGGTTCACTCCCACCGTAGAGGTAGACCTGTGCGGGCACGCCACCCTTGCGTCCGCGTTCGTGTTGTTCAACTACCTGGGACATTCAAAAAATGAAATACG
>DASVOT010000675.1:0-12249 GCA_036383235.1 Chryseosolibacter sp. | reverse complement strand
CGCTGTCTCTTCCATGATTACTTCGCGTTATCTTTCTTATTACCCGAGTGGCCGCGGAAGGTGCGGGTAGGAGCGAACTCTCCGAGCTTGTGTCCTACCATATTTTCCGTGACATATACCGGAATAAACTTGTTTCCATTGTGTACTGCGAACGTGTGGCTGATCATCTCAGGCGTAACCGTTGACCTTCTTGACCACGTTTTGATCACAGATTTCTTGCCTGACTTTTCGGTGGCCTCAACTTTTTTCAGGAGGCGGAAATCGGCGTACGGTCCTTTCTTAATCGAACGTCCCATTTATTTTTTCCTCTTAGCTATGATTAGTCGGTCTGAATACTTCTTCGGATGACGGGTTTTCTGCCCTTTCGCGAAGATTCCGTTTCTTGATCTCGGGTGTCCTCCTGACGCACGGCCCTCACCACCACCCATCGGGTGATCGACAGGGTTCATCGCGACGGCACGCGTGCGGGGACGAATGCCTCTCCAACGGCTGCGACCTGCCTTGCCCACACTTTCGTTCATGTGATCCGGATTCGATGCGGCGCCAACCGTGGCAATGCACACATCGAGGACGTTGCGCATTTCGCCGGAAGGCATCTTCAGGGTTGCAAAGCCGCCTTCGCGTGCCAGCAGCTGAACGAACGAGCCTGCACTGCGGGCAATCGCCCCCCCTTTGCCAGGCTTCATTTCAACATTATGAACAATCGTACCTAACGGAATCTTTGAGAGCGGAAGCGCATTGCCCACCTCGGGAGCAACATCGCTGCCCGATACAATCTGCTGGCCGACCTGTATGCCCTGCGGAGCCAGAATATACGACTTGGCTCCATCCAAATAATACAATAACGCAATGCGGGCGGAACGCGTGGGATCATACTCGATCGACTTCACCACAGCAGGCACACCGAACTTGTTCCGCTTGAAATCAATCTCCCTCAGCTTCTGCTTGTGACCTCCACCAATGTAGCGCATCGTCATCTTGCCGTTGCTGTTTCTACCTCCGCTCTTTTTAACTGTGGTGACCAGCGACTTCTCAGGCTTCGAGGACGTGATGTCATCAAAGGAAGGAGCCATCCGGTGTCGGGTTCCAGGAGTCACCGGTCTTAGTTTCTTCAACGCCATTGCTCAGAAATTAAACTTGGATTATACGTTGCTATAAAAATCAATCACTTCCCCTTCCGCCAGGGTTACGATGGCTTTCTTGTAATTCGGCCGGCGGCCCGCCAGCACACCCGCCTTGGTGTATCGCGTCTTCAGCTTACCCATCACATTCATCGTGTTGACTTTCGCGACGTTTACACCGTATTGCTTTTCCACGGCATTCTTGATCTCAACCTTGTTTGCATCGGCATCTACAATAAAGCCGTATTTGCCTTTCTCGTTGAGGGCAGAAACCTTCTCGGTAACCAATGGCTTCTTCAGGACACTCATTATTCTTTATTTAATAACGTTTCAACTTTCGCGATGGCGCTCTCGACAAAAATGACATTGTCGGCATTCATCAGATCATAGGTGTTGATCTGGTCAGTCGTCGTAATTTTGGTATTGGCGATATTCCGTCCGGAAAGGACGACGTTCTTATTGACCTCGGGAAGGATGAGGAGTGTCTTTTTATCGCCCAGCGACAGCGCATTCAATAAATTCACATACTGCTTGGTCTTCGCCGTCTCGAAGGAGAAATCCTCCAGCACCGCGATGGAGTTGTCCTTTGCCTTGTAGGAAAGAGCGGACTTGCGTGCCAGATCTTTTACTTTCTTGTTCAGTTTGAAGGAGTAGTCGCGGGGAACGGGTCCGAACACCCGTCCGCCCCCTTTAAACTGAGGATTCTTGATGTTGCCTGCACGGGCACCACCGGTGCCTTTTTGCTTCTTGATCTTCTTCGAAGAGCCGGCAATCTCATTGCGCTGCTTGGATTTGTGCGTGCCCTGCCGCTGATTGGCCAGAATACTTTTCACATCCAGGTAAATCGCATGATCGTTGGGCTCGATTCCGAACACACTGGCAGAGAGAGTTACCTTCTTGGCGGTCTTTTCACCGCTGTATTTTATTACTGCTACTTCCATTATTTCTGAAGGATTACAGTTGAGTTTTTTGCGCCAGGAACGGAACCGCTCACCACAATAAGATTTTGCTCCGGGAGGATCTTTACCACCTGCAGGTTCATCAGCTTGACGCGGTCATTGCCCATCCGGCCACCCAGGCGCTTGCCCTTGATGACGCGGGATGCAAAGGAAGCGTTACCCATAGAACCGGGGGCTCTTAAACGGTTATGCTGACCGTGAGTCTGCCCGCCTACCCCGCTGAAGCCATGGCGTTTCACGACGCCCTGGAATCCGCGGCCCTTTGAAATGCCTACTGCGTCCAGAAAGTCACCCTCCGCAAACACGTCCTGAACCCGGATCTCTTTCCCTAACTCGGCAATCCCGTCAAATTCCTTCCTGAAATCGCGGAACTCGATGACCTTGGACTTCGGCGTCGTACCGGCCTTTTTGAAATGCCCCAACGCCGCCTTAGTAGTGTTTTTTTCCTTCTTCTCGCCAAAAGCAAGCTGGATAGAACGATATCCATCGCTCTCGATATTTTTTACTTGGGTGACCACACAAGGACCCGCCTCGATCACAGTGCATGCGATATTCTCGCCCTGAGGGCCGAATACGCTAGTCATTCCAACTTTTCTTCCTATAATGCCAGGCATTGTCTTACCTATTTACGCTTGTTTTTCAGGATTTTGCGCCTTCGTAGCGCAAAAAGGACTGCAAAGATAGGAACTAAAGGTTAGTTAGCAAATGCGGGTTTCAAAATTTTTGCGCTGTGAGCGCCTCCCCACGGACTTTGCTTCCTGCCACCTGATGACTTTTCTTTACGGCGGATTCCACTGTCGCCAACTGCCGGAAGGCAACCACCAAAAACCGTCGGTCCCATTGGATAACTTTGCTTTTAAATTATCATTGCCACGCTGAAAATCAACAACATGCAGGGAAGACGCACCGCCCGGTGGACCACACTTTTTCTCGCATTGATCGCGCTGTTCGCACTCGACCTGTCCCTGGGAAGCGTCTCCATCCCCCTTTCGGAAATTGGCAGGATCCTGCTGACAGGCGAGGGCACCCAGAAGGTCTGGGAGCAAATTGTCTGGGACTTCCGCATGACCAAAGCGCTCACCTGTCTGCTGGCCGGAGGGGCGCTGGCTGTCGCCGGTCTGCAGATGCAGACACTTTTCAGGAACGCGCTCGCCGGTCCTGATGTCCTGGGCCTGAGCTCCGGCGCCAGCCTCGCCGTTTCCCTCATCTTCATGAGCCCGTTCGCCGGGTCGGGATTTCTCTCCGCCACCAATCCGGTTCTGGTCTCCCTGGCGGCAAGCATGGGCAGCGCCGGCGTCCTCATCGTCATGCTGGCGGTGGCCACCAAACTGCACGACAACGTTTCTCTCCTCATAGTCGGACTGATGGTCGGCGCCGCTGCTTCATCGGTCGTAAGCGTACTGCAATACCTCAGCCGGGCGGAAGAAATGCAGATATATATATTGTGGACTTTTGGCAGCATCGGAGGGCTGAACTGGATCGAAATTAAAATCCTCCTGGTCATCCTGATGGCAGGCGTCGCAATCGCCTTCGCGCATATCAAATCCCTTAACGCCTGGCTGCTCGGCGACCACTATGCACAAAGCGTTGGAATCAATACCCGCAGATCGCGTATGCTCATCATCCTTTCCGCTTCGCTCTTGACCGGCGGCGTGACAGCCTTCTGCGGCCCCATCGCTTTCGTGGGACTGGCAGTGCCACATCTGACGAAGCTGCTCATCAAAAGTGAGAATCATAAAACACTCATTCCCGCCGTGCTGATGGCGGGAGGGGCGCTGCTGCTGTTTTGCGATATCATTGCCCGGTTGCCGGGCAGCGCCTATGTACTTCCCGTCAACGCGCTCACCGCCCTCATTGGCGCGCCGGTAGTCATCTGGGTCATTATCAGGAACAAAGCGATGCGGATGCCATGAACGCCACGATGCGATATCTGACAACAACCGATCTTACCATCGGCTATCGGCAGCCGACCGGGCAGAACATCCTTTTTGAACGGCTGAATCTCTCGCTCTCGGCGGGCCAGATGATCTGCTTTATGGGTCCGAATGGCGCCGGGAAGTCTTCCCTTCTGCGCGCGCTTGCCGGCCTGCAAAAACCGCTGGCAGGTACGATCCGGATAGAAGGCGGCGGAAAAACGGAAAATATCCCGACGCAGGTCGCGGTGGTGTTAACTGACCGTATCTATGGGTTAAATCTGACGGTAGAAGAAATTGTCGCTTTCGGCCGCTATCCGTACCTGGGATGGAACATCCGGCTCAGCAAAGAAGACGAAGAAAAAATCCAGGCAGCCATTGAGCAGATTCACCTGCAGCCGCTGCTTCGGAAAAAGCTTTACCAGCTGAGCGACGGTCAGCTGCAGATGACCATGATCGCGCGCGCCCTGGCGCAGGACACGCCTGTCATTCTGCTGGATGAACCGACCGCTCATCTTGACCTTAATAACAGGGTGGAAATCATGGACCTGCTTCTCAAGCTCACACGCGACACCGGAAAAGCAGTGCTGCTGGCCACACATGAACTGGACCTCGCCCTGCAGACGGCGGATCTCATCTGGCTGACGGGGAAGAACCGCAACATTCTCACCGGCCTTCCCGAAGATCTCGTGCTTAACGGCTCCTTTGATGAAATATTCGATCTCAAGGGATTCGACCTTAAGACCGGAAAGGTAAGGCATCACCCCTTCCGGAACGTCGCGATACAGTTAGCAGGTGCCGGGGCTGAGTATCTCTGGACAAAGAACGCGCTTGAGCGGAATGGCTTTGGCATCGCGCATGACCAACAGGAGATTTCAGTGACGCTCACCGGCGACCCTTTGCCTTTAAGATGGGTAATAAAAAGAAAGGATGGGGTAAACGAAGCGGATTCGATCGAATCGCTGTTAAAATTATTGGAGCAAACGATTGCGGCGAGACACCCGTAAGTTTTTTAGTACTATTTCGCATTCCATTTTGGCACGGCTTTGTTAGTTTGCAACTTATTAAAAGAAAAAGCTGACGAATTTACCATCCATGTTTGACATATCTAATCTGTTCCCCTACCAATTCGACGCCCGTTATTCCAGATCCGTAGCCTATTTCTCAATGGAATTTGCTGTAGATCAGCCCCTAAAGAATTACAGCGGTGGCCTGGGATTCCTGGCAGGGTCGCACCTGCGCAGCGCCTATGAGCTGAAGCAGAATATGGTGGGTATCGGCATTCTCTGGAAAAAAGGATACTACGACCAGGAGCGCAATCAGGATCAGACGCTAAAAGTGAATTTCCGGGATAAAGAGTATTTTTTCCTGACGGATACAAAGATCATGTTCCCGATTACCATTCACGGCGCCCGGGTATATGTGAAGGCCTATCTGCTGAAACCGGAAGTGTTTCAAACCGTACCCTTGTTCCTGTTGACTACCGATATCCCGGAAAATGATTATCTGGCGCAAACCATCAGCCACCGGTTATACGATCCCAACGAGACCACGCGGATCGCGCAGTCGATATTGCTCGGCGCGGGCGGTGCCAGGCTTCTGGACGTTTTGCAACGCGAAACGGAGATCTACCACATGAACGAAGGCCACGCGCTGCCCCTGTGTTTTTACCTGCTTGATAAATATAAAGACATCAACGAGGTGAAGAAGCGTGTTGTCTTCACCACCCACACGCCCGAAAAGGCTGGAAACGAAGAGCACAGTGTTCCCCTGCTGAACAACATGAGCTTCTTTAACGGTCTCACCACGCGGCAGGTTGAAGAACATGTCGCGCCGGAGAACGGCATCCTGAACTATACGCTCACCGCGTTGCGCATGGCAAAAATCGCCAACGGCGTCTCGAAGCTGCACGGCGAAGTGTCGCGCCGCATGTGGAACGGATACAACCGCATTTGCGAGATCACCTCGATCACCAACGCGCAAAACAAAACATACTGGCACGACCCGGAGCTGGATCAGGCGCTGGCTAATAATGACGACCAGGCCCTCATCAGAAGGAAGAAAGAGCTGAAAAGCAAACTCTTCAAGACTGTGGCAAATCAGACCGGCAAGCTGTTCGACGAGAACGTGCTCACCATTGTCTGGGCAAGGCGGTTTGCCGGATATAAGAGAGCGAACCTGATTTTGTCCGACTTCAACCGCTTCCTGAAGATCGCTACCAACAAGAAACACCCGATACAGATCGTCTGGGCGGGCAAACCTTATCCAGAAGATTTCGGAGCCATCAATATCTTCAATGAGATATTCTGGAAGACCAAGGAGCTTCCCAACTGCACGGTCATAACAGGCTATGAGCTTTGGTTGTCGGCCCATCTGAAAAAGGGATCGGACCTGTGGTTGAACAATCCCAAGCTTTATCATGAGGCTTCCGGAACATCGGGAATGACCGCGGCCATGAACGCATCCATCAACCTGTCCATTCCGGACGGATGGATCCCTGAATTCGCGCGGCATAAGCAAAACTCGTTCATCATCGAACCGGCGATGGACGCCCTTTCCGGCGAAGAACGGGATAAGATCGAGGCGCAGAACCTGCTCGACCTGCTGGAATACGAGATCATTCCAACCTATTACGAGAAACCGGAAGAATGGACGAACATCATGAAAACAAGCATGCGCGATGTGGTTCCTTATTTCGATGCAGGACGAATGGCCGACGAATACTATCAAAAGCTCTATCTTCATGAACCATCCATGCCGGTGTCGGTAGATCGCGACAGCGATCAATACGCCGCCTAAAGGCAGGGCTCAGGCAAGCGAAACCTCCGCAGCACGTTCATTTCACACGGGAACAGTGCTGCGGAGGTTTTTCTTTTTAACTTGCTGTGCGGTCCCCCCAATACGGGCTCTCAGGAATGAAACATATCGTCATCGTTGGCAATGGTGTGGCAGGCATTACCGCAGCAAGGCATATCAGAAAACTGGCTGATCACAGGATCACCGTCATCTCCTCGGAAACCCCTTACTTTTTTTCACGCACTGCGCTCATGTATGTATTTATGGGCCACCTCACCTTTGAGAACACCCAGCCTTATGAAGCGTGGTTCTGGAAAAAAAACCGGATTGATCTGGTCTTCGACCACGCTGAAGAAATCCTCACGGCAAACCGTCAGCTGCGCTTGCGCTCGGGAAAGATACTCGCCTACGACAACCTGGTCATCGCGACCGGTTCCAGAAGCAATTTCTTCGGGTGGCCCGGCCAGGACCTCCAGGGAGTGCAGGCCCTCTACAGCTACCAGGATCTGCTTGCCATGGAAACGAACACCCGGAACATCAGGAAGGCCGTCATCGTGGGCGGCGGATTGATTGGCGTCGAGATGGCCGAAATGCTGCACAGCAGGAAGATTGAAGTCACCGTGCTTGTCCGCGAGCAGGCATTCTGGAATAACGTGCTTCCAATCCAGGAAGCCCTCCTGGTCAGCCGGCATATCCGTTCACATGGCGTCGACGTCAGGCACGCGTGCGAGTTAAAGGAGATCGTTGCGGATTCAAATGGAAAGGTGAAAGCTGTTCGTACGGGTGACGGGCAGGAGGTGGCTTGCGATTTTGTCGGCGTCGCAGTTGGCGTGCACCCCAACGTCGCGTGGCTGCAGCACAGCGGCATCGCTTTAAACGAAGGAGTGTTGGTGAACGAATACCTGGAGACGAACATTCCAGGCATCTACGCCATCGGCGATTGCGTTGAAAGACGATATCCCCTTGATGGGAGGAAGAAGATCGAGCAGGTGTGGTACACCGCCCGCATGATGGGCGAGATCGCAGCCCGCACCATCTGTGGGATGCCAACCCAATACGCGCCCGGGCCCTGGTTTAATTCCGCGAAGTTTTTCGACCTGGAATTCCAGACCTATGGCACCGTGGCGAATGTGCTCGCCGGGGATGAAGCCGACCTGTACTGGGAGCACTCCTCCGCAAGAAAGGCCATGCACCTGGTATGGAAGAAAAAAAACGGACGCTTCGCGGGGATCAACAGTTTTGGTATCCGGCTTCGCCACGGAAAATTCGACCAGTGGCTGAGGGAAAAAAGGGATATCCGGTTCGTCGTCGACCATCTGCCCGAAGCGAATTTTGATCCCGAGTTTGCAGAGAGACACGAAGCCGATATCCGCCAACACTTTATCGACCGCGAACGTCACTCGTCTTTCGCTGTTACCAGACCTTAATTCATTTGCCATGCGGATAGTCAAATTCACCGGACTCCTATTGTTTTTCTGCGGATTCGTCCTGTTCAATATCTCCGCGTTTTGGTCGGACTACCGCCTGACCCGGAACGTCGCCGAAGAGCGGATCACCCCTTCGTCCAGGTATCAACTGTTCGAAAAATATGCGGCGGATATCGTTGACCGGAAATTTACTTCCAGCTACGCGTTTGTCGCTGCCCTTGACCGGGTGTTTGACGCCGCCAATGCCAGGCAGCTCCAACGTTACGAGATCTCAGACGAAGAGATAAATGAAATTGTCAAACGAAGTGACAACAAGTTTGTTATGCCCGTGCTGGATTCCGTCTTCAGGACCTCCAATGAAATCGCCGCGTTCAAGAACAGGGCTTTCCGCGATTTCGGCGGCGACCTGGAGGGAAGGACTTTCGGATCGGAGATGGAATTCCGGTCAAAGCTGCGGGACGTCGCGGATAATATAAAGAAATACGGAATTATCAGCCGCGAGGGCTTCGACCGCTATGCCGTCCGTGATCTCAAATACACGCTGACGAAAGCTGCCGCCGTCGGCCCCGTCAAATACCACCCCCTGCTGTTTTTGTCTCTAACGTTCGGGCTATGCATTGCCGGCGCACTGCTGTACCTGCTCCCCGGGCTTGAGACTCAACCGGGAATCAGGAATAACGGCATCTTTTTCAATGCGATGAAAAACCGCGGATGGCTCGGCATCCTCACCGGAACCTGGCTGATCGCCTTTTACCTGTTGCTTTATTTCTTCCCCGAATACATGGTGAATTGGGTGATCATGGTGGATCCGCTCAGTAAACTGATCAGCGGGAACGAGGCGGGAAAATTCTTTCTCTATGGGTTTATCTATACGCTCTGCATCCTTGTAATGGGCGTCCGGTTCATCATCCACTACCGGCACAGCCGATACCAGATGCTGAGAACCGCGTCGGTGATGTTCTTTCAAACAGCATTTGCTTTCCTCATACCTGAGATCCTCATCCGGCTGGAGAAACCCTATTACGATTTCAAGAACATCTGGCCTCTCGACTACAGTTTCTTCTTTGATTACCGCTTGTCGGAGATGATCAGTCATGGAACGCTCGGCATGTTCATGCTGGGTTGGGGAATTGCGCTCGTCGTTATCGGAGTTCCCGTGATGGTATATTTTTTTGGAAAGAGGTGGTACTGCTCGTGGGTCTGCGGCTGCGGCGGACTGGCGGAAACTTTTGGCGATCCCTACCGGCAATTGTCACAGAAATCGCTGAAGACCTGGAAAATCGAGCGATGGATGGTCCACGGTGTGCTGGTCTTCGCCATTGTTATGACCGCGGGCGTGCTATACACATGGTTTACAAAATCCTCGCATGTTCTTTTTGTCGACACCTACACCTTGCGGGAAATCTATGGTGTTTTCATTGGCGCTGGCTTTGCGGGAGTGGTAGGTACCGGATTTTATCCGCTCATGGGCAACCGCGTATGGTGTCGTTATGGTTGCCCGCTGGCCGCTTACCTGGGCATCGTTCAAAGATTCAAGTCGCGTTTCAGGATCACGACGAATGGAGGTCAGTGCATTTCATGCGGCAACTGCTCGGCGTATTGTGAGATGGGCATCGATGTCCGCTGGTACGCGCAGCGCGGGCAAAATATCGTGCGCTCTTCCTGCGTGGGATGCGGTATCTGTTCGGCCGTCTGTCCGCGAGGCGTGCTCAACCTGGAAGTAACAGATGCGAAAGGCAGGTTTGGTAAACCTGTGCTGACCGGAAACGGCCCGGTCGAAGTTCAGGATCCTGATTAAATGAACAACCCTTGAAGCCGGTCATACATGTCATCATTCCAGCCTTTAACGAGGGACTCAGCATCGGGGCCGTTGTGTCGGAAATTCCGCGCGGGCTTGTAAGCAACATTGTCGTCGTGGACAACGCCTCAACCGACGACACCGCTGAAGTGGCGCGAAAGGCCGGAGCTACCGTACTGTATGAGCCTGTTCCCGGATATGGCAGCGCATGCCTAAAGGGAATCCATTACTGCGGACAGCAGCCTATCCCCCCAGACATCATCGTATTCATGGATGGGGATTATTCCGACTATCCGGAAGAGATGGCCGGCCTGGTAGAACCGATCGTTGAAAACAAAGCCGATCTTGTCGTCGGATCACGTGCCACAGGCGAACGCGAAAGAGGGTCGATGACCATTCAACAAATTTTTGGGAATTGGCTTGCAACATCCCTCCTTAAAATATTTTTTAAAGCAGGATTTACAGACCTGGGCCCCTTCCGGGCAATCAGGTATTCCACCCTCGTTGATCTTCATATGGAAGACAAAAACTACGGATGGACCGTTGAAATGCAGGTGAAGGCAGCTAAACAACACATTCGATGCACGGAAATCCCGGTGAGATACCGGAAGCGCATTGGCGTTTCGAAGGTCTCCGGCACACTAAAGGGTACACTCATGGCGGGTTACAAAATTCTTTACACGATCTTTAAATACCTTTAAAGCCGGACAATTGGATGTGCTCGTTGCGATATTAGACACATTTAGCCTTTTCTACCTGTTCATTTTCAGTCTCGGCCAGCTGCATCTAACCTATATCTATGTGAGGAGCGCCCGGGAAAAAAAGATAAACCCGCTGCCCGGCGCCTTCGAGCCGTCTGTTACCATTCAGTTACCGGTGTACAATGAAAAGTACGTCGTGGAAAGACTGATCGACGCCGTGGCGCGCATCGATTACCCGAAAGAAAAACTGCAGATCCAGATACTCGATGACTCGACTGATGAAACGTCGGGCATTATTTATCAGAAGATCGAGTGGTTGAAGAAATTCGGCATGAACATCGCGCACATTCGCCGGGCGGACCGCGCGGGCTTTAAGGCCGGCGCGCTGGGCGCGGGCCTGTCGGAGGCCAAAGGGGAATTCATCGTCATGTTCGACGCCGATTTTATTCCGGAGGCAGACTTTCTGAGAAGAACTTTGCCGTACTTTGCCGACCCGCGCATCGGCGTTGTGCAGACACGGTGGGGTCACATCAATAAAGACTACTCCCTGATCACGCGACTGCAGGCTTTTGGCCTCGATGCCCATTTCTCCATCGAACAATCTGCGAGAAATCAGGCTGGAAGCTTTATCAACTTTAACGGCACCTGTGGCATCTGGCGGAAATCCTGCATCCTGGATGCCGGCGGATGGAGTTCAGATACACTCACGGAAGATCTCGATCTGAGCTACCGCGCACAGCTTAAAGGCTGGAAATTCAAATACCTGGAAGATGTCGTTACCCCCGGCGAGCTACCGGTGCTGATGCCGGCGATCAAGCTTCAGCAATATCGCTGGAACAAGGGGGCGGCGGAAACCGCACGCAAGCTCATCGGAAAAGTGATTCATGCCGATCTCCCGCGCCTGCAAAAGGTCCACGCGTTTCTTCACCTGTTTAACAGTTCCGTGTTTCTGGCGCTCCTGTCTGCCGGGTTGCTGAGCCTCGCCCTGCTGTTCCTGAACAACGACAACCGAACCGTTGACGTACTGCTCCGGATCGGCATTGTTTTCTGGGTGGGATTTTTCTCTGTGGCCGTTTTTTACTGGACCGCCACGCGCCGTTTCCATGCAGACGCCAACAGGAAATTCATCATCCTTTTTCCGGCCTTTCTCGTTGTGTCGATGGGGCTCTCATTGCACAACAGCATCGCGGTGGTCGAAGGTTGGCTGGGCATCAAGACACCTTTTATACGAACACCAAAATTCAACATTGTCGACAAGCGCGGCTCCTGGCTCAACAATTCATACCTCAAGCCGAAAGTGAATCTGATTACTCTCCTGGAAGGCCTTCTCTGCGTTTCTTTTATCTTTGGAATGATCAGGGGAATTGAAATGAATGAGACTAGCCTGCTCTTTTTTCACGCCCTGCTGGCCATCGGGTTTGGTACCGTGTTCCTATCTTCACTAAAACCATGGGCCAATGCTTAAGCAGGAGCGGTCGCATTACCTGGTCCTCTTCCTTTCACTGACGTTGTATCTCGTCATCGGATACGCGAT
>DASVOT010000674.1:0-3371 GCA_036383235.1 Chryseosolibacter sp. | reverse complement strand
GAGTTCCTGGATCTTTGACTGTGCCTCATCTTTTCCTAGTTCCAGAGCTTTTCTGTAAAGTTCCAGAGCCTCTTCTTTAGCTTTTTTCTTCTTCCGGGGAGCAAACTGAGTGCGCTTCGCTGCTTCTTCCATAGCCTGAGCCTGGTTGTAATAGGATTCTGCCTGGAAGTTTTTGCTTTCCACGTTCAGCTCCTGCATCTGCGAGCTCATCGATGCGAGATTCTCCTCTTTTTCTCTCAGCGACTGTTCGTTGACCGTGATAACAGAATCACGGGAAGATACGGTTCTGCTGAGTGACTGGTTCTCGGCTCTTACATTGTTCACTTCCTGTTCGAGCGAGGCGAGCTGTTGTGTGGTTTTCTCGAGGTCTGCTTTCAGACGCTTGATCGTCCCTGCATAGCCTCTTGTCTTGCGGGCATTTTGCTCAAGGTCGGCGATCTTTTTCTGACTTTCCTCTATGTACTCCCGTATGCTGGCCAGGCGGTTTTTGTAGTCCTGATACGAAGCACCTTCCACCATATCTGTGCGCAGCAGTTGCCGGCTGGCATCGATAGAGTCGATCATGGAACCAACTTCCTGCAGGGCCTGAGCCGTCTGCTCACTTTCCTGTAATTCGGTTCTCAAAGAGTCAATCTGGGATTGGAGCGCAACTTCTTTTTGCTTGTTATTGCAGCCCCACAACATTCCAAGGACGGATAAACCAAGGATGAATTTGCGGATCATAAAATTAGGATTTTGATTTGGAAACTTAATTTCAAATAAGGGCCAACAAATCGTGGGTCAGCTTAAAAATCGGGGAAGTGGCTGCCGCCCGAATGCATATATGATCGACGAACTGCATTTTATGTCGTTAAACGGTTTTCTTCATATTTTTGAACGCTGGTTCATTAAACTGCTGCTTGTGGTTTAATTCCACAGTGTGGGTGAAATTGTAAACGGTATTTTATTCGCTATTCAGCCTCAGACGCCGCCGTACTTGATTTTTATTCGATGACACTGCACAATACCCGCTTCCGACACCCGCTCCAGGTACCCTATACCTCCGCCCCTGATATCTCCATAGCCCCGTATATCCATAGCCCCGTATATCCACAGCCCGTATATCCATAGCCCGTATATCCATAGCCCGTATATCCATAGCTCCATATATCCGTATATCCGTAGCTCCATATATCCGTATATCCGTAGCTCCATATATCCGTAGCTCCATATATCCATATATCCGTAGATCCATATCCCCCGTAGCCCCATTTCCCTTATTTTTACCCCCTAAACATCCCCATGCTTATGCGTCTGAACGGTACATTGATCCTGATATTAGTTTTCATTTCATTTCACAGTGCGGTGGGGCAGCTCAAGAACATCATGCTGGATGAACAGCAAGACACGAGCGGATTCGTCTGTGAGCCCACCATCGCTATCAATCCGCGCGACACGAAGAACATCGTGGCAGGCGCCGTGCTGGATAACCTGTATTTTACAGAGGATGGAGGGGAAACATGGACGAAAGCCAAGCTCGTTTCTCCGTTCGGAGTTTACGGCGACCCGGCCCTTGCGGTGGATTCAAAGGGAAACTTTTATTATTTCCACTTGTCCGACCCCACCGGGGGGAAGGGCGGATACGACACCGAGAAGCTTGACCGCATTGTCGTTCAGAAATCAGGTGATGGCGGAGCGACCTGGACGGAGGGTGAGTCGATCGGTTTCAACCATCCCAAAGACCAGGATAAGGAATGGGCTGCCGTCGACACGCGAGGCAATGTCTACGTAAGCTGGACCCAGTTTGACAAGTATGGTGAGCCGGACCCGGCCTGCCACTCGAACATCCTGTTTAGTATGACGAAGAATGGAAGAAAGTGGACGGAACCCGTGGTGATCTCGGGCCTGCCCGGCAACTGCCTGGATGACGACAGCACGGCGGAAGGCGCGGTTCCTGCTGCCACTTTTGACGGGAAAGTTTTCATTGCCTGGGCCAACGGAGGACACATCTATCTCGACCGTTCTTTTGATGGCGGCTACCGCTGGCTTTCGAATGACATCCGGGTCACGGAACAACCCGGGGGCTGGGACATGAAGATCCCCGGACATGACCGCTGCAACGGCATGCCTGTACTCATGACCGATGGCAGCAAAAGCCCTTACCGGGGAAGTCTGTACATCGTGTGGGCCGACCAGAGAAACGGCGAGGATGACACCGATATCTGGTTTACCCGTTCCGTCAATTTCGGTGATAACTGGGCGACGCCGCTGCGTGTGAACAGGGACGGCGAGGGAAAGCATCAATACCTTCCATGGATGGCCGTCGACTCCTCGACCGGATATATTTACATCGTTTATTATGACCGGAGGAATTACGACGACAGTCAGACCGATGTGTATCTTGCCTACTCGACGGATGGAGGCGCTTCTTTCCGGGAAGTGCGCATCAGCGAGAAGCCATTTATTCCGCAGGATGATAGGTTTTTTGGTGACTACAACAACATCGCCGCTCACGACGGCGTCATCACGCCCATCTGGACGCGGATGGATAACGGCAAGACGAGTGTCTGGACAGCCATCATCAAGCAGGAGGACCTGATAAAACCGGGATCGTCAAAGTGAAGCGACACCATTGGTTGAACATAAAAAACCCGGGTTGTTTGCCCGGGTTTTTGTTCAGATTAACTTCGTCTCAGTACCTGTAGTATTCCGGTTTGAAAGGACCGGACACTTCCACTCCGATATATTTTGCCTGGGATGGCGAAAGCTGGTCGAGCTCCACGCCGATCTTTTTCAGGTGGAGGCGCGCCACTTTTTCGTCGAGATGTTTCGGTAACATGTAGACTTTGTTCTCGTATTTCCCGCTGTTCGTCCAGAGCTCGAGCTGGGCGAGTGTCTGGTTGGTAAACGAGTTCGACATCACGAACGAGGGGTGGCCCATCGCGCAGCCGAGGTTGACAAGCCGGCCTTCGGCAAGCAGGATCACCTGTCTGCCGTTTTTCAGCGTGTAGATGTCGACCTGGGGTTTGATCGTATCGCGTGAAGCATTCTTGTTCAGCCATGCCACATCGATCTCATTATCGAAGTGACCGATGTTGCACACGATCGTCTTGTCCTTCATCTCCTCAAAATGGCGGTCAACGACGATGCTGTGGTTACCGGTAGCCGTCACCACGATATCCGCTTCCTTCACTGCGTCATCCATTTTCTTTACAGCGTATCCGTCCATGGCGGCCTGCAGCGCGCAGATCGGATCGATCTCCGTAACGATAACGCGCGCGCCGGCACCGCGTAGGGAAGCCGCGGAGCCTTTTCCCACATCTCCGTATCCTGCGACAACGGCGATCTTGCCGGCGATCATGACGTCGGTGGCGCGGCGGATGGCATCCACG
>DASVOT010000673.1:0-2960 GCA_036383235.1 Chryseosolibacter sp. | reverse complement strand
TGACGCTTCCCGTGATCCGGTTCTTGCGGTAGCTGTCAAAAAATAACGGCTGGGCGGTGTGGATCTTCACCCGGGCGATGTCGTTCATCTGCAGCTGCGTCACGTTGTCCACGCGCGTAAGGGCGTTGATATCCAGCTTGTACTGGATCTCCTTCAGAACACCCCGTACCTCGCGGGTGGTGTGTCGCAGATAAAACTTGTTGCTGACATTTACCGGTCGCTGATTCATCCAGCAGAGCATCAGGTCCAGGTCCTGTTCGCTTTGCGGGTGATTGTTGGGCTTCGCGATGATGTCGCCGCGACTGATGTCGATCTCGTCTTCCAGCGTCATGGTAACGGACATGGGCGCGAATGCTTCGTCGAGTTTCTCCTCGCCGCAGAAAATGGATTTCACCTTCGAGTTGAATCCGGAAGGCAGCACGAGCACATCGTCGCCGGGACGAAAAATGCCGCCTGCGATCCTTCCCGCATAGCCCCGGAAATCATGGTGATCCTTTGAATGAGGACGGATCACGTACTGAACGGGAAAACGGCTGTCGATGTGGTTGTAATCGCTTTCAATGTGAACGGTTTCCAGCATGTGTATAAGCGTGGCACCCTGATACCAGGTCATGGCCTGTGACCGGTTGACAACGTTGTCTCCCGCCAGCGCGCTGATGGGCACGAACTGAATGTCCGAGATCTCGAGTTTCGAAGAGAACGCCTTGTAGTCCTGCACGATGCGGTCAAAGACCGCCTCGTCGTAATTCACAAGATCCATTTTGTTCACACACACGATGATATGCGGGATCTTGAGGAGAGAGGCGATGAAAGAATGCCGGTAGGTCTGTTCCACGAGCCCCTTCCGCGCATCGATGAGGATTAATGCCAGGTTCGCCGTAGACGCGCCGGTCACCATGTTGCGTGTATACTGGATATGCCCCGGCGTGTCGGCGATGATGAACTTCCTTTTTGGCGTCGCAAAATACCGGTACGCCACATCGATGGTGATGCCCTGTTCCCTTTCGGATTTCAATCCGTCTGTCAACAGGGAAAGATCGACGTAATCAAACCCTTTTTTCGCGCTGGATTTCTGTACAGCCTCCAGCTGATCCTCAAAGATCGACTTGCTGTCGTACAGCAGCCTCCCGATCAGCGTGCTCTTTCCATCATCGACGCTTCCCGCTGTGGTGAAGCGGAGGAGTTGGTTGTTTTGCTCGGACATCTCTTATCGTATAATGTAATTTAAAATATTGTTTTCTAAAGAGGCATCGGATATAATCAGTTGCCGGGTGCCCAGGCGCCGGCTTCCGGGTAGCCCGGGGATTGATGCCAGAAGTTCAGCTCTACGTCAGCGACATCTCCCCCATGCGCATAACCAGGATCAAAATGATCCTCGACCCATTGGGTATATTTATTTATCCTTCTGCTTAACACATCGTGTTCAGAAATTAACCTGGTCATTTTCGCAACATCCGTTGCAGACTTTGTTTCAACCAGAAAATTCAAATGAACAATGGTCTCGTCGCATTCCGCCTGCGAATAGACCAGATACTTGATGTAGTCTGCCTTGTATCGTCTCCGGCCATAGCCCTCAACAATCATTGAAGTAACCGACTTGGAAGACCTGCGCGCTTGCCCACCCTCTTCATACATTTCAAATTTTGGAAGCTGCAAGGTGACATAATGAACTTCGATTGCGAGCCGTTTTGACTCCTTGTAAATTTGCAGCTCTCTGTAACTCATATTTTTAGGGTCTAATTTTTTTCTAAGTTTCGCGCTTTACGCTCCTACACCCAGCACCCGGAACCTGGCATCCGGCACCTTGCACCCGGCACCCAGCATCCGGCACCTTGCACCCGGCACCTGGCACCCGGCACCTAAAAATACCCCGACTTCTTCCGGTCTTCCATCGCCGTTTCCGAGCGCTTGTCGTCGTTTCGGGTGCCGCGTTCGGTTCTCCGCGAGGCGGCGATCTCTGCGATAATCTTCTCAAGCGTGTCTGCGCCCGATTCTACCGCCCCCGTAATGGGCATATCGCCACACGTGCGGAAGCGGACTTTTTTCCGTTCGGGAACCTCGCCGGGTTTTAGCTTCAGATACGGCGATGTGGACAGCAGAACGCCGTCGCGCGTGATCACTTCCCGCTCATGCGAAAAATACAAAGTGGGGATCGGTATGTTTTCATTGAGAATGTATTGCCACACATCCATCTCCGTCCAGTTCGAGATCGGGAACACGCGAAAATGTTCGCCGATATTCTTCCTTCCGTTGAACAGGTTCCAGAGCTCCGGCCGCTGGTTCTTGGGATCCCACTGGCCAAACTCATCGCGGTGGGAGAAGAACCTTTCCTTTGCACGCGCCTTTTCTTCGTCGCGGCGGGCGCCGCCCATGCAGGCGTCGAACTTGTTCTTCTCGATCGTGTCCAGTAGCGTCACCGTTTGCAGGGCGTTCCGGCTCGCATTGTAACCGCGCTCTTCCTGCACCCGGCCCGTGTCGATGCTTTCCTGCACCGAGCCAACCACCAGCCGCACGCCCAGCTCCTTCACGAGCCAGTCGCGGTATTCCATGGTTTCCGGAAAATTGTGACCGGTGTCAATATGAACGAGGGGAAACGGTATCCTCGCGGGATAAAAAGCCTTTTTGGATAAATAGGCAAGCGTAATCGAATCCTTTCCTCCTGAAAACAGCAACGCTGGATTTTCAAACTGCGCCACCACCTCGCGGATCACGAAGATCGCCTCCGCTTCGAGTTCCTTCAGATGACTTAGATAATACTTGTGACTCATTCTTCTCTATCTTTCAATTTTAATCGTTCCTTCCTTAAGGCCGCAGCGATGACGCCGGCATCCGGGCCCGCGCGGCAGCCATCGATCGTCGCTAGGGGCTGATTCTCGGGACAATCGCCTTCATCAGCACTTCGAGCGACTCTTCCACACTCATCCGGTCACTGTGAATAACGACCGCCGGGTCCGTCGGTT
>DASVOT010000672.1:0-6274 GCA_036383235.1 Chryseosolibacter sp. | reverse complement strand
AGATGCTGTTGAGCGGGACGCTCACGGCAATGCCCTTCACGTTGGACGGTTCTCCCGTGCTTTTGAATCCCCGGGTTTTGATCCTCTTGACAAACCGATGGTTGTTGTCGATGTCAAAAACCAGGATGCCGTGTCCTCCGTATCCGAGGTAATTCCGGATGCCGGGCACCGCTACGTACAGGTACCTGCCGTCGGGAGGAGCTTGCACCGCTGACGCCTGCTCGTCCGCTTCACGCGGCGCCCATGCGGCCACCAGCATGACAACCAGGGCGAAGGAGAGAAATAAAAGAATATTCGTTTTCATTAGTTTGTTATTTATAACGACCGGCCACCCGAAGGTGTTTTGCCACTAAGACTCCAAGGCACAAAGAGGCACAAAGCTTTTTAAGGATACCAGGGGCTGCTCCCCGCTTCACCTGGATACCGCCCCATCGGGGCTGCATTTTTTTTACCAAACACAACCATCTCCCTACACGCCCTTCCCTATTCCCTTATACCTTATCTCTTAGACCCGTATATCCGTATATCCGTATATCCATATATCCGTATATCCATTTATCCATATATCCATATACCCCTATACCCTATACCTTAGACCCCTAGACCCTCGTGGCCCCGGGGACCGGGGCCCGGGCTGGGCCGCGGCCGGCGGTGCTTCTGCCGGTGATATTCGTTGGCCTCGTCGATCGAGTGCGACTTGTGAAGATCTTTCTCGTTTCGCGCGAGGTCGTAGAGCTTGACGTAAAAAGTCTTCAGCACTTCCAGCTCCTCTTCCGTGAGGTCCTCCACGACGATCAGCCTGTTGCTCGCCCGGTCGTTGCAGGCGATCAGCTCATTCAATTTCAGCTGCACCGCCCGCGTGTCCTTGTTCTGCGATTGCTGGATGACAAAGACCATCAAAAATGTAATGATGGTCGTGCTCGTATTGATCACCAGCTGCCAGGTGTCGGAGAAATCGAAGAGCGGTCCGGTACAAGCCCATACGAGAATGACCACGCATGCAAGGATAAACGCTGCCGGTCGTCCCGTCAGGTGCGTCACCGACGTGGAGAAAGCATTAAACCACGCGGACAATCTGCTTATTTTCGTTTTGCCAATTTTCATAAAGTTGCATTTAGAGTATTTCTAATTTAATCATAATTCAGAACCCCGAAGCACTCTTACAAGTATTCTGCAACTGCCTTGGCAAATAATTCCATGCCACACCGCCCTGGCAACGAACGCTAAAATCTTCCCTTCCATCGATTAATCCTTCAATCCTGGTTCCTTGATCCCGGCCGCGGCACCGGTCAGGTAGCGCACGGCGAGGGCAAAAGCGGCGACGATAAATGCAAACACCAGGAGATAAACGAATCCGGAAGAAGAATCCGGAGCGGTCACGATCTTCTGAACATCCACCCGCGTGTAAAGAGGAACCACCCACTTCACCCAGTACGCCTGCGCCAGTACAATGAAGCAGATGAACAACAGCATGTAGAAGCTGTGCTTCACGGTGAACCGGAACAACTCCGACTCCCTGCCGACCAGTTGTCCGGCAGCCGCCGCCACGGCGATCGACTGGGGCGAGATCATCTTGCCAACCACCCCGCCAGACGCATTGGCGGCGACCGTCACCAGGGGATCCACGCCGATGGAAGTGGCGGTCTCATATTGAAGCCGCGCGAACAACGCGTTGGCGGACGTATCAGAGCCTGTGATGAAGACGCCGAGCCATCCGAGCACCGGAGCGAAAAAAGGAAACAGGAATCCGGTGTTGGCCAGCGCCTCCGCCAGCGTGATGGTAATGCCCGAGGCGTTTACGATATAGGCAAAAGCCAGCACCGCGGCAATGGTGATGATGGGAAACCTCAGTTGATGGAGGGTCTGCCCGAAGATCTTCGCTCCCTGACTGAAGCTGAGCCCGAGAAGCGGAACGGAGAGGACGGCCGAGATGAGAATGGCGGTGCCGGAAGCCGACAGGTAATTGAACTTGAAAATATGCGGCAGGAGGTTCCCGTTGCGGTCGCTGATCACATTGTGAATAAAAGGAATCTCGAACTGAACCTGGCCCACGGCGTTGAGCGTGTCCTTCACGGGCTGAATCCCCCAGGCGATCACCAGCACCGTGAGCAAAATAAACGGCGACCACGCTTTCACGATCTCGCCAAACGAGTAGCCAAAATGCGTCTCCACGGCAGGGGCGGCCTCGTCTTTGAATCTCCAGATGGTTTTCGGCTTCCATACTTTCAACAGCGTGACGAGGCATACGATGGAGCCGATGCCCGCGATCACATCAGGGAGGGCCGGACCTAGAAAATTGGAAGTGAACCATTGCAGGAGTCCGAAGGCGAGCCCCGCCACGAGAATGGCCGGCAACACCTCGCGTGTCTTCCTTACACCGCACATCAGCACGACGAGGTAAAACGGCAGCACTACCGTAAGTATGGGAAGCGTTCTTCCGACCATCCGCGAAATGGCGAGGTCCGGAAGTCCGGAGACCTGGGCAGCCACCGTGATGGGAATGCCGATGGCACCGAACGCAACGGGAGCCGTATTGGCTATAAGACAAATCCCTGCTGCATAGAGGGGATTGAAACCCAAACCCACGAGCATGGCGGCGGTGATGGCCACCGGAGCGCCGAATCCCGCCGTTCCTTCAAGGAAGGCGCCAAAAGAAAAAGCGATAAGCAAAGCCTGCAACCTCCTGTCGGAGGTAATGGAAGCCATGAAATGTTTGATCACCTCGAACTGCCCGCTTTTTACCGTCAGGTTAAAGAGGAAGACGGCAGTGATAACAATCCAGCAGATCGGGAACAATCCGTACATCGCGCCATGCGCAGTGGCGAGCAGCGCCAGCTTCACAGGCATGCCGTAGACGGCCACCGCTATAATGATGGCAACGAGTGTGGCGATAAGGCTGGCCTGGTATCCTTTCATCTTCCGGATGATCAGCGCCCAGAAAATAAACGCGATGGGAATCAGCGCCACCAGTGCCGACAACGCGATGTTGTTAAAAGGATCGATTACCTGTGTCCACATATCGGATAGTGCTGCGGGGCGTGTTGTTAAATCACCGTATCATCGCGCGCGCCGCAAAACGATCGCGTGCCCGGAAAGTGAATGTCAGGATAATTTTCTATTTATCAAAGGGGGCCGAAGGCCGGGTATACGGATATATGGATATACGGATATACGGATATATGGATATATGGATATATGGAAGGACGCACACACTCCAACTCTTATACCTTTATACTCCTACACCCTTATACTTTTTTGGATGGCCGGCAGCAGAAAGTAAAAGGCAACGCTTTATATGAGTGGCATGGGTCGACGTAAAAACAAAAAACCCCGGACAAAGTCCGGGGCCGAGTGATTAAAGAAAGACCCTCTCTTAAAAACTTTAATCCTCACGACAAAGGTACATAATTTATGTTTATCCATTGCGTCTGCGGATGCTTTTTATTCATTTTTTGCAGCGCAGCCGTCAACTCACCAGTAAAACAACCTGGAATGCTTCGATCGTTTGCAATTTTTTCATGCAAATTTCGGCGAAACCATTCGGGTTGCCTACCCTGATCGGCCCGTTCCCGGGACACCACTGGCCGAGCCCTGAACCCACCGCCATCTGCAGCGGGTGAATGCACCCTATGCGAAAAAAAACCCGCGCCTGCGGATAATTTCCGGGCATGTCAAAAAACTTCAGAGCGCAGGCTGCACCGGCGCAGGCCGGTAAACTCCCGGGCGGGTTCAGACCAGCCCGCGGCCATCCTTAATTTTTCAAAATCAGATTTTCCCTGACGCTTTTCGCCGTCGTAATCTCCAATTTTATACCCGGAAGGAAACCTGAAAAAAAATGACAACCCGAATGAAAGAAAATATTATGAAAGCCCTCGTTTTTATTCTGCTTTCCATGGTTCTTTTATTTGAGTGGATGTTTGTAAACGCTGGCATATAATTTGGTTCACATGGCCACCACATTAAAAAGCATGATTGCCCGAATGAAAGACCTGATGAAGGGCTTCCCGGCGGTGCGGGTGTACGCCTTTCTCCTTCTGCTCGCAATTGGATCAGGCTCCTTTTTTATTTTGCTGCTCGTGATGCTGGCCTGATCCGCATCGCCAAGCGCTGGAAAATGACATGGCGATGCCACGCGCGTTCGTTATTAGCTGATCTTCTTCAGCAGCGATGCAGGCACCTGTACCTGGATTACCTGCTGTATCCCTTCCAGCACGATGTTGAAACGCTGGTTCTTGTCTTCCCCTGTCAGCACACCGGTTACGCCCGCGAGTGGACCGTCGATGATCTTCGCTTTGTCGCCCACCTTGAACGATTCCGGCGGCAAAGCGCTTGTCTCCAGGAACAGGCCCGTGCTGATGAACCGGCGGATGAGCTCAAATTCCTCCTCGCGAAGGATAGCCGGCCTACCGCTGTGCCGGATGTTCCAGGCCACCCCCGGCGTTTTCAGAATCTCCGGGATCTGATGATCGAAATCCTTTACGAAAATGTACGAGTTGAATAAAGGTACCTCCACCTTCTTTTTTCGGTCGCTCCACTGCCGCATCACCTTTTGCATGGGCAGGAATACCTGGTAGCCGTTTTTTAAAAGGAGGTCTCTGACTTTTTTTTCCTGCCGGCTCTTAGTGTAGAATACGTACCAGGATTTGTTCATGAGAAAGCACGGTCGGTCATTTCACTTCGATTTGATCATCTGCCCTGCCGTCTCCAGACCGGGATGCGAGCAACACAATGGAATCACTCATGGTAGTTGAAGACCCTGAAGCCGCCGTGCCTCAGATGTTGCTCGCGGCGCATGAGCGCGAGGTCGGCATCGACCATTTCCCTGAGAAGTGAATCCACATCGTATTTCGGCGTCCATCCCAGGATCTTCCTGGCCTTGGCAGGGTCTCCCAGCAACAAGTCGACTTCGGTGGGCCGGAAATAACGCGGATCAATGGCAACCACCTCGTCGCCCGGCTTCAAAACGGCATCCTCGAAATCGTTGTTCACCTGCTCGACAAACCCGATCTCGTTCACACCTTTGCCTTTGAACCCAAGGGTGATGCCCACATGGGAAAAGGCGCGGACCATAAAATCGCGCACAGAAGTCGTGACCCCCGTGGCAATGACATAATCGTCGGCTTTGGGTTGCTGCAAGATGAGATGCATCGCTGTGATATAGTCGGCGGCATGACCCCAGTCGCGCTTCGCGTCCAGGTTCCCCATGTAAAGTTTTTGCTGAAGGCCCAGGAGAAGGCGCGCGACGCCGCGCGTGATCTTCCGCGACACGAACGTTTCTCCCCTTAACGGAGACTCGTGGTTGAAAAGGATACCGTTGCACGCGTACATATTGTAGGCCTCCCGGTAATTGACCGTGATCCAGTAACCATAAAGCTTGGCTACCCCGTACGGAGAGCGGGGATAAAAAGGAGTCGACTCGGACTGAGGCACGCTTTGCACTTTTCCGTATAGCTCGGAGGTGGATGCCTGGTAGATTCGTGTCTTTTCAGTCAGGCCCAGCAAGCGCACCGCCTCCAGTATCCTCAGCGTGCCGATGCCGTCGGTGTTCGCCACATACTCGGGCATCTCGAAGCTCACCCGCACGTGACTCATAGCCCCTAAGTTGTAGATCTCGTCGGGCTGGATTTCCTGTACAAGCCTGATCAGGTTGGTGGAGTCGGTCAGGTCGCCGTAGTGCAGCTTGAGCCGCGCGCCCTTGTCGTGAGGATCCTGGTAGATGTGATCGATACGGTCGGTGTTAAACGACGACGACCGCCTCTTCAATCCATGGACCTCATACCCTTTGTCCAAAAGATACTCCGCCATGTAGGCCCCGTCCTGTCCGGTGATACCGGTAATAAATGCTCTTTTCATACTTTTCCAGCCGCTAATAAGCCCTGAACATCAGGCCACAAAGAAAATATTTTTTTTCACAATTGCGCCTGCCCGCGACGGCAATTATGCCTGCTGACGGATGCTTTGGGTCTTCTCCAGAAAATCCGCATAGGTCATTCCGATTCCCTGGCGGAGAGAGATCCGATGTCGGTATCCAAGCGCGTGGAGGCGCGAGCTGTCCATGAGCTTGCGCGGCGTGCCGTCCGGCCTCGAGGGATCGAAACTGATCTTCCCGCGGAATCCGACGACGTCGGCAATGAGCCGCGCGAGATCCAGGATGGATACCTCTTCGCCTGTGCCCACGTTGATGAGTTGAGGATCCTCGTAGCGCTGCATGAGAAAAACGCAGGCGTCGGCAAGGTCGTCGGAGAACATAAACTCCCGCAACGGCTTGCCCGTT
>DASVOT010000671.1:0-1898 GCA_036383235.1 Chryseosolibacter sp. | reverse complement strand
AAAGAAAGAACTTGAGGGCTCCCAGCCCGATCATCTCGAAAAGCTGCCGCGCTTCCTCCGCCGTCGTGCCTTCGAGTTTTCCAAGTTCCTTCGTCTGCTTCTCCGCCTCCTGCACCATTTCCTCCATAAGGTCGTCGGCATCGACAACCGTGCCTTCCCTCGACTTCATTTTTCCGGTTGGAAGATCCACCATTCCGTATGACAGATGATAACAGCGCGTGGCCCACTCATAACCGAGTTTGCGGAGGATGAGAAACAGTGCTTTGAAATGGTATTCCTGCTCATTGCCAACGGTATAAATCTGTCCGCTGATTCCGGGAAAATCCCGAAAGCGCAATATGGCCGTGCCAATGTCCTGCGTCATGTAAACCGAGGTGCCGTCCGATCTCAGAAGCAGTTTCTGATCCAGTCCGTCGGAGGTGAGGTCCACCCAGACCGAGCCGTCCGCTTTCCTGAAGAAGACGCCTTGTTCAACACCTTTCATCACTTCCTCTTTTCCCAGCAGGTAGGTGTCGGATTCGTAGTAGAGCTTTTCGAAGTCGACACCCATTCGCTTGTAGGTCGCTTCAAATCCGCTGTATACCCAGCCATTCATCATCTTCCACAGGGCGACGACATCAGGGTCTTTTTGTTCCCATTTCTGAAGCATGTCAACTGCCAGCTTCATGATAGGCGCCTGGCGGGAGGCCTCTTCTTCGGTTGAACCTTTTTCCATCAACGCTTTCACCTGGGCCTTGTGCGCCTTGTCAAAGGCGACGTAATACTTGCCCACGAGGTGGTCGCCTTTCATGCCGGTATTTTCCGGGCTCTCGCCATCGCCATAAAGTTTCCAGGCCGCCATCGACTTACAGATGTGGATACCCCGGTCGTTGATGATCTGGACTTTGTGAACCTGGTACCCGTTGGCGCGGCAGATCTCCGCCACGCTCCATCCGAGAAAATTATTCCGGAGGTGGCCGAGGTGCAGGGGTTTATTGGTGTTGGGCGACGAATACTCGATCATGAGCTCTTCACCATTCGATGGCAGTTGCCCGTAATCGGGACGTTCGTAGATCCGCTGCAAGGCGTCAACCCAAACCGGGTCGTTGAGCGTAAGATTGAGAAATCCTTTTACAACGTTGAATTCTTTTACGATGGAAGAATGCGAGAGGAGATACTGCCCGATGGCGGCGGCCGTCTCCTCCGGTTTCTTCCTCGTGATCCGGGTAAGCGGAAAACAGACCAGCGTGTGTGAGCCAGCAAATTCTTTGTTGGTGGGCTGCAGCTGAAATTCATCCGTCTGCTGTCCAAATAACTGGAGTACCGCTTTTTGTATTTCCGACCGAAGCCTAGATTCTGGACTCATCCTGATTCACCCTTATACCTTATACCCTTATACCCTTATACCCTATACCTTTGATTGTGACGCAGTCACACTACCATTCGAGCACGTAGGCAAAAACAAGCGGGGCGACGATGGTGGCGTCAGATTCGATGATAAACTTCGGCGTATCGATGCTGAGCTTTCCCCATGTGATCTTCTCATTCGGAACGGCACCGGAGTAAGAACCATAGCTGGTGGTCGAGTCGCTGATCTGGCAGAAATAACTCCAGAAAGGAATGCCGTCGCGCTCCAGGTCCTGATGCAGCATGGGGACAACGCAAATGGGAAAATCGCCGGCAATGCCGCCGCCGATCTGGAAAAATCCAATTCCATGGTCGCCTGCATTCTTTGTATACCAGTCCGCGAGAAAAGTCATGTATTCGATGCCGCCCCTGACAGTGGTGGGCTTCAGCTCACCCGTGACACAGTAGGAAGCGAAAATGTTGCCCATGGTGGAGTCTTCCCAGCCGGGAACAATAAGAGGCAGATTCTTTTCGGCGGCCGCGATCATCCAGCTGTTTTTCGGATCGATCTG
>DASVOT010000670.1:0-6198 GCA_036383235.1 Chryseosolibacter sp. | reverse complement strand
ATTTCTCCTGCCGATGGAACGTCCGGAAGGTGGCCGTTAGCCTTGATGAAGTCGGCTACCGCCTCTAACGTTGGGAGCTCGTAGTCGGGGAAAAAAACATAGTCGGGACCTGGAACGGCGAGATCTACTTTGACTTCTTTGCCGTAGATCGTTCCATTTACTGTGAGCCTTTCGTTTGGGGCAGTGGTGCCGATACCAACATTTCCTCCTGACTCAACCATATATATGTTCTTATTTATTTTAGGAAATTCCATTCTCGGCGCTCCGTCGTTCTCGCCGGTCAGTCCCGTTGTTTCGATCTTGAGGGCATCGTTATCTGAATTATCGCTCCACAAATAAAAAATCGGAGACGCGTTGTTGCTAAAGATCAATCCGCCCTCTGTTGTGCTGCCAGGTTTATCAATGTTCAAATACGTGTTGGAACTGGGATTGAACAGATGTAGGCGGGAGTTCGCGTCAGGCGCACTCGTTCCAATTCCAATACTGCCACTGAAATAAGCGCCCCCGGATACATTGAGTGTTTGGCTAAATCCTGCGCCACCTATACTCAGCCGGTCCCATATTCCAACTCTGCGATCAAAGCCTTGGGCCTTATTTCCGACAACCATTAACTGTTTATAAACCCCCATATCATTCGATATCTCTGAAACGTTCGTGGTATTGTCCGGCGAGCCCGCCCAGATTGAAGTAAAGTTGATTGGAGCGGAATTCGCTGTTATAGTAAATCTGCCCGCGAGCTGCATATCTCCAACATTATTAAGCGCGGCAACCGGGGTCGACCCCGAAATACCCCACGTCCATCCCCTGCCGGCATCGGCCCTCATATTCATCTTTATACTATAGTCCGTTACTGGCCCATACAGGTATTCACTTGAGTTTCCCATATGAATTTTGTAATTGTCACTCTGCCAGAATCGAATGCCATTTCCGTTTCCCTCTGCAACGTCATAGTATGCCTGCTGCGCTAACACCGACATCGACAAAAAGATAAAACCGGCTAGAAGGAAAACTCTCATAAAAAGATCGTGGGTTAGAGAAATAATACATTCAAATTAATCCGCATTGGCACAAGGCAACCTGTCGGATATAGCAGTTTCACCTCTCCGGTTTTGAGAGTCTTTCCTTACATGCCAACCCTTATTTTCCGTCCGTAACTCGATGTTGATTCAGAAAGCCCTTTGAATTTCAACACGAAGCCAGAGAAAAATAAGAATGATCACCAGGGTCAGCCCGATGACAGAAGGTAAGAAGAAGTTAAGGAGTGGATAGATCCGCAGGCACCGGACGCGCCCACAGCGACGGAGGGTAAAGGGTTCTTTTGCATAAAAAGGTATATGTTAAGGTTGTAGTTTTTTATGGTTCAAATGCAGGCTTGCCCGCCGAAGCTGGCGAGGGAACGCGCGTGTATAGCGAAGGTGGGCCTGTGTTGTACGCTTGTCATTCTTGTAAATTCTCCGCAAGAACTCCGCCTGCAGCTTGTGGTTTATTATGGTTCAAATGCAGGTCAGTGAGGTCTGACTCCTTTACCGAACGATTCAGTTTAATTGGTCGAGTACAGCCTCGGTTTTCAACCTGCATTAAACCTGCATTTCGACCTGCATTTAACGTGTATTTCGACCTGCATTTTAACCTGCATTTAGACCTGCATTTAGACCTGCATTTAAACCTGCATTTAAACCTGCCTTTCAACCTGCCTTTCAACCTGCCTTTCAAACCTGCATTTAGACCTGCATTTAGACCTGCCTTTCAAACCTGCATTTCAACCTGCAAGCAGGAACCGACTCACTGCGCCACCACCATCGCCTGCGGCGCTGACGCCTTGATCTTCGTCAGCAACCACATCGACTCCCGCTTCGACTCCTCACCACACACGCGGCACGCCGCCTCCATCTCCGCGTCACGCATGGCTTGTGCGGCCTGAAAGAGAACGATCCAGCAGATCTGCGCCTCGTGTACCAGCAACCACAACCCATGAAGATCGCGCAACATCCCAAAACCTCCCATCCGCGGCTTCGGGAACAGCGCAGCTGAAAGATCATCCGCCTCATCGTCGCGGTGAACGTCGAACTTCTTCATCAGCTTCTCAATGTGCCTCAGGTGCTGCTCCGACCACAACGCGAACTTCTCACACATCTCCGTCACGTCAGGCTCAAACATATGCTGCATCGCAATTTTTTTATACGCCCGCGCCAGGTTCTCCTCGGCATTCTTAACTAACCCCAAATATTCCTGAACATGCATAATCCAAATTTTAATCTTGAATCTTAAATCTTGGGCTTCGACAGGCTCAGCCACCACATCTTGAATTTTAAATCTTCAACTTCTCCTTCGCCGTCTGCAACACCCCCTTCGCCTTATCGTAGAGCTCGTCCTTCACATCCGACACGAACAACCCCAGCGCGGAATCCGCCTTGCTTAACCGCACCGGCGTATACTTGAAATGAGGCTGCTTGCTCACCGCGTCCCACGACGTCTTGGTCACCTCGTTGGCGGCCGTGAACCGGTTCTCGTCCGTATCCCAGTACCCGTAGTGGAATGGAATGAAGACCAACCCTGGCGCTATGTCACCGATCCGCGCGGGACCCTGCACCCTGCCCTGTTTCGATTCGACCTTAATCATGTCGCCTTCATGGATATCCAGCTCCCGGCTGTCCTCCTCCGAGATCTGGATGAAGACTTCAGGCGCCGCGTCATTCAACTCTTTCGAATGAGCGGTCTTTGTGCGGGTGTGGAAATGGTACACCAGCCGTCCCGTGGTTAACAACAGGGGGTATTTCGTGTCGGGTTCCATCGGCGGCACCTCATAGTCTGCTGGAAGGAGGATGGCTTTTCCGTCCGGATCGTTCTCCTTGTAGTCTTCCGCAGGTACCGCTCCGCCAGTAGCCAGGTCGTGAGTAAACCCCTCGCACTTGCCATAGGCGGTGTTAAAGATCCCATCTGTATAAAGTCTCTCCTTGCCGCCGGGATGTTCCTCATTGCAGGGCCACTGGATGCCCGACCCTCCGGTGAGCTTTTCATAGCTCATCCCCGAGTAATCGCATGGGCGTCCCTTCGAGCACAGCTTCCACGCCTCAAACGCTTCTTCAGGCGTGTTCCATTTAATGAGGGGGCGTCCGTCTTTGTCGCGGAAATCCATGCGGCGCGCATAGTCGACGAAGATATCAAAGTCCGATCGCGCCTCACCCGGCGGATCCACTGCCTTATGCGAGATGTGAACGGTGCGGTCGGCGTTTGTAAAACATCCGGTCTTCTCGCCCCAGATCGCCGCGGGCAGCACCACGTCGGCGAGCTGCGCAGTCTCCGTCATGAACGCGTCCTGCACGACGACAAACAGGTCCTTCTTTTTCAGAATATGTCGGATCCGCGAAAGCTCCGGCAGCGATACCGCCGGGTTCGTAGCGGTGATCCACAGCATCTTTATCGAACCCTGCTCGGCATAGCGGAATATCTGCATGATAGGGGTCGGCGGACCCCAATGCGGAATTTTCGATGGCTCCACGTTCCAGATGGCGGCAAGCTTCCGCACGTGGTCCTCATTCTGCCAGTTGAAGAACGCGGGCAGCTCCCCGTTGGCGCCGCATTCGCGTGTGTTCTGAGCAGTAGGCTGTCCGTTCATCTGGAATACGCCCGAGCCCGGCTTCCCGATAAGCCCGCGGATCAGGTGGAGGTTGTTGATCTGGCACGCGGCCGCGGTCGCCTGCCATCCCTGAAAGACGCCCTGGAGCGCGGTCGATACCAGGCTCGGGGCGGCCCCCAGTATCTCGGCTGCGGCGCGAAGCTTCCGGGAAGGTACAGACGTGATGCGCTCCACCAGCGAGGGAGTCCATTTCGAAACCATCGCTTCGAGCTTGTCGTATCCAACGGTGTGGTTATTGATATAATCCATATCCACGGATCCGGACCTGATAACGAGGTGCAGCAGGCCGTTCAGCAGCGCCACGTTGGTTCCCACCCTGGGCATCAGGTGAAGGTCGGCCTGCCGCGCCGTGGCGGTAGTGCGGGGGTCCACAACGATCAGCCTGGGCGCATTTGTCCCCGCCAGCCGGTCGAGAATCCGCGACCACAGCACCGTTTGCGTAAATGCCATGTTGTGGCCAACAAGAAAGAGCGCGTCTGTAACGTCGATGTCGGTATAGGAAGCGGGCTGCCCATCGGTTCCAAAAGAAAGCTTCAACGCCCACGAGGAGGTGGAAGTGCAAAGGCGTGTGTTTCCATCCACGTGGTTGGTCCCCAGCCCCGCTTTCGTCAGCACTGCAAGTGTATAGTATTCTTCCAGGAAAAGCTGTCCGCTGTTGTAGAAGGCGATTGACCCGCTCGTGTGATTTTGAATGAGCTCCCTGCTGTTGCCGGTGATCAGGTTCATCGCCTCCTCCCAGCTGGCGGACTCCAATGCGCCGCCCCGGCGGATGAGCGGAGTGGTTAACCGGTCCTTGCTGTGGTTGGCCATCCATCCGTGCAGACCCTTGGGACCAAGCCTTCCGCGATTCACGCGGTCAACCGCGCTCCCCCTGACGCCGACGATCTTTCCGTCTTTCACGCCGATGTCGACACCACATCCATTCGAACAGAGAACGCAGGCAGACTGAATCCATTTATCGGGTTCCTCTGTGAGGTATTCATCTACCCGTACCGGCCATTCTCCTCTATAGGGTTGCCGGTCACCCCAGATGTCCGCGATGCTGTCGCGGCTTTTTCTATCTTCCATGCCAGATCAAACGTTCCGGTCGAGTCCCCGGGACGATGATCGATCATGGAAAACAAAAATGTGCCGACACGTGACCGCGGAAACCCATACAGTTTTGGAAAGAATGTGGACAATGATCCGCATAAAAGCCCGGATCCGTCGCTGTGAATTGCTCGGTTTTCTTTATGTAACTGCTGCAATCAGATCCTTGAGCCGGAGCGTCGGAGGCACTTAAATAGCAGCCTTGTTCGACACAAATCTCCCTACCTTCCTCAAGAAACTGTCCTTCCCAGGTGCATCGTCATAATAACCGTGTCCATACCGATGGTAGCTCAGGTACCTTCCTTCGACATCGTTTATGACCGCATAGAGATTCTCAATTCCCTTCTTCTCTCTCAGCGCGTTGATATCGTCAACAAAGTCTTTATCGCTGTAATTTTGTCTCAGCACAAACAACGTCAGGCTCGCCAGCCTGGTGAGGTAGAGTGTTTCATTCGTCAGTCCGACCGGCGACGAATCCAGCACAATGACATAATACGTGTTTTTCAGATCGTCAAGCATGGCCTGGAACCTCTCGCCTATCAACAGCTCGGCAGGATTGGGGGGAACCGGCCCCGGCACCACGATGTCGAGGTTTTTGTATCCGGTTCTTTGGATGACGGCAGGCACATCAGCAGTCCTTCCAATGAGAACGTCTGACAGACCTGGCCCGTTATCCAGCTCGAGACCAGGGGAGTCGAAAGACTTGTGCATGTCGCATATGATCACGAGCGTCTTTTTTCCACATGCGGCAAATGCGGACGCGAGGTTGAGCGCGCAAAACGATTTGCCTTCACCGGCAATGCTGGACGTAACCAGGATGGTAAGGGGCGCCTCGGCGGGTTTGATGAAGTCAATGTTTGTTCTCAGTGCCCGAAAAGCCTCCGATATCCTTGCCTTCGGATGGTTTGCGACCACCATTTGCCAATACCCGTTTTCTTTTTTTCCGATCGACCCGACGATCGGGACAACAAGCTTCCCCTCAATCTCTTTCAGATCCCGGATCTTGCCAGAGAATGTTTCCCGCACTGCGATGAACGCCACCGGAATGATCAGCCCCATCATAAAGGCGAGGAAGTAATTCAGCATGGGCCGCAGCATCATGGGGGGCACGCCCGGCACTGCCGCTTCGACGATGTCGTTTAAAGGCATATTCGAGGCGAGTGTGATCGAAGCTTCAGCCTTGCGCTGCAGCAAGTACGTGTAGATGTTGTCATTGAGCGAATACTTTCGCTTGATGTTCAGGATATCCTGCTCGGTGCGGGGAAGCCTGCCAAACTGCTCTTGTATCTTTGCAATGCGGCTGTTGAGGTCGCCGATGAGCAGGTTTGTACTGCGGATATTGTTTTTCAGCGCCTCCTGTATCGCGACGTTGAGGGCGGCGATCTTGCGGGACACTTCTACCACAGCCGGAGAATTCTCCGTTTGACCCGCGAGGAACCTGGACTTCTCACCCAGGAGCATGACAAGGTCCT
>DASVOT010000669.1:0-2825 GCA_036383235.1 Chryseosolibacter sp. | reverse complement strand
CCGTATCCAGAGCAGGAAGGAAACTGTTTCAGGATTTCAGCCTCCGGATACTTCCAGGAGAGAACTGGGTCATAACAGGCGACAACGGTTCGGGAAAGACTCTTTTGCTTCACCTGATCGCCGGGACCGTACATCCGTCCTCCGGCGAAGTCGTCCACAGTTTCATTCAGCAGGGCGACTGGGACCATCTCTACCGCCAGCGCGCGGAAAAGATCCATTTCGTTCCAACCCACTGGCTATCGGAGCTGGTCGGCTCAGCGGATGGCCTGTTCTACCAGCAGCGTTACTATTCCGTTGACAACACCAGGCTCCCCACGGCAAGAGACGCGTTTGGCGGCGACGTCGAAAAACTGAAGGCGCTGGATTTTTCCGAAAGATTCGATATCAGCGGCCTCCTCGACGTGGAGTTGACCAGGCTGTCGAACGGCCAGCTGAAAAAGGTGGTGATCCTCCGTCAACTGGTCAGGAATCTGCCTTCGCTGCTGTTGCTCGATTATCCGTTTGACGGACTGGACGCAGAAAGCCAGCGCGACCTTAGCGCATTCCTTGACGATATTTCGCAACGGTTCTCCATCCAGCTCATCCTCGTGGATCATGGCCATAGTCTTCCGGCGGTAATGAACCGGAAACTCCACCTGCACAACTTTCAGATCGCGGCGAGCGGGGAGTGGGAACAGGCTCCCGCTCCGGTGAAGTATTCCCCTGCTAAAGAGACTCCGTCACGCGCGGTCACCAACGGCTCCCCTGTCGTTGAAATGCAGGACCTTACCATCAAATACGGCAACAAAACCATCCTCGCGAACCTGAACTGGAGGATCAACGCGGGCGAGCGATGGGCGCTGACCGGGAGGAACGGCTCCGGAAAAACGACGTTGTTCAGCCTCATTTACGCCGATCATCCGATGGCATACAGCCAGAGGGTGTTCCTGTTCGGCAGGAGGCGCGGGTCGGGAGAATCGATCTGGGATATTAAAAAAAGGATCAATTATTTCGGGCCCGAACAAATCCATTTTCTTGATTCGAAAAACCTCCATCTTTCCGGCCGCGAGTACATCCGCTTGCAGCGCAAGGATCCCCAACGCACAAACGACCTCATCGAGTTTTTCAACGCGCACGCTTTCGCTGACACGCCGCTCAGGAATCTTTCCTCGGGGCAACTGCAACTGGTACTCCTCATGAACGTTTTCCTCGATGACAAAGAGCTTCTGCTGCTCGATGAACCTTTCCAGTACCTGGATCCGGCCACTCACGAACGGGTGACCCGCTACCTGAACCGGTATCTGCGCGAAGACATTACACTGGTCCTCATTACCCATGATGAGAACGATGTAAGGACATGGACACAGCTGCGAAAACGCCTGTGATTCGCGGCGGGCGGCAGATAATAATTCGGCAAACGTATAAACGCTCGACCGGCCGTCAGTTGATCACTCCCTGCCAGAAAGCGATGCGTTGTCTTTTCCAGGTATACGTAACGGCTACCGTGTCGCCGAAAGCAACGACGGAAGGATACGAAAACTCTTCGTCTTCTCTTCCGCGGTCGAGTTCGACGATGGGACTCCAGCTTTTGCCGTTGTTGCGGGAGACGGCGAGGGAAACAGGGCTTCGGGATCCCCAGTTCTTGTCATCCGGATTGAAAACGAGCACGAGCGTGTGGTCGTCAACCTTTGTCACGTCAATCCCGCTGTTCGGGTTGGGGAGTGTGGTTCTGTAGACGGGCGACCAGGTCCGGCCGTAATCTTCCGAGTCACTCCTGCAAATCACTCCTGCCGAGCTTCGCAGCAGCATGTGCACATGACCTGCCGGTGATTCCCACAACGTAGGCTGGATCACTCCTCCGCCTGGAACGGAATCCCGGTTCACCTGCAGAAACCTGGAAGGCACCCAGGTCCGGCCACCATCTTCACTCCGATCGACAAACGCGTTCCATACACCCTTCAACTCGTTGGAAGCGGGCGCAAGCCACGAACCGTCGGAGAGTACAATGGGTCTGCTCCGGACCGGACCTCTTCCTCCCCTGTCTCCTGGGACGAGTTCCTTTGCCTCCGACCATGTTTCGCCGTCGTCGCTCGAAACCTTGAACCAGGTCTCCCAGTAATCAATTTCCTTTCCCACTTTAAAGAACAGGATGATCTTTCCGTCCGGGGTTTTAAACAGCACGGGATTCCAGTGAGCATCTTCCCGGATCTTCGCTATTTCCACAGGTGCTGACCAATGCCCGGGCTCCCCTTTCGAAAGCCATATTCCGACATCGTCGTGCTTCTCGTGCGTTCCGCCAAACCAGGCGACAAGAAATTTCCCATCTTCTGCCCGCAGCAGGGTGGATGCATGACATTGGGCGAACGGCCGATCGTCGCCGAAAATAAAGTCTTTCGTGAGCGTCGTCACGCGGGTCTCATCTATTTGTTTGTCAGTGGAAGTACTTTTTAAAGTGCATCCGCCGAGGATCGCCATACAGGAGAGTACGGCAGCCAATGGGAAACGGTGATTCATAGGGTCGGGGTGGGGTTCAAATGGAATGGGTATAAAATTACGAAAAATCGCTAAGCATGGGTGGTGGAAGTGCGCAGTGGCCCGCTCATCTGATATATTTCTCCAACAGCGTCTTTCCGTTCCTGATCGCCTCCCGCCCGGAAGACTCGATGCCATACCATCCGCGGTAGCCGGCGTCCGCGCACAGCCTGATCATCCGGGCCGTCAGCTCCTCCGTTGGCTGATTGCGATAGGACATTCCTTTGGCATAAGGCAGCGTCTTCTGCAGGTATCGATAATTATCAAAATCCCCGGAGGGTTCGCGCCAGTCGGGGTAGGTTCCGAAGGAAGGA
>DASVOT010000668.1:0-3877 GCA_036383235.1 Chryseosolibacter sp. | reverse complement strand
CCGGCCGCGATGTAATGATCGATACTCCCTCATCCATTTCGCAGGAGCAATTGAATGAATTGGGGCTGATCATCAAAAAATAGATTTCACCCGGTTTCGGGAAAAATGGCAGCGGTGCCTGCGTTTTTCCTCATCATTTCGCGACCTCATCTTTTTCCGCACCAGCAGCATGGAAAGGAAAGATTATTTCTCATCTCAATCCAAGGCTTACGCAGCTTTCAGGCCCACCTATCCTGCCGGGCTATATAAATTCATTTTCAAGCATCTTCAGGGCCGTTCGTGCGCCTGGGATTGCGCGACGGGCAACGGCCAGGTGGCCCGGTATCTCGCCCGTCATTTTGAGAACGTGTACGCGACGGACATCAGTCAGGCCCAGCTCGAAGAGGCATTCCGCGCTAAAAATATTTTCTATTCCGTCGCCCCCGCGGAAAAAACTTCTTTTCCGGCAGGTCAATTCGACCTGATCACTGTGGCCCAGGCGTTGCATTGGTTCAACCTCGACCAGTTTTATCAGGAAGTAAGGCGCACCGGAAAGCCGGGGGGGCTGCTCGCCGTCTGGGGCTACGCCCTGCTTGCGGTCGATGCCGTTGTCGACGATCTCTTCATCGATTTCTATGTAAACACCACGGGCCCCTATTGGGATGAAGCCCGCCGACTCGTAGAGAACCAATACCGCGACGTCCCTTTTCCGTTCGAAAGAATTCCATCGCCGGAATTCACGCTGAAAGTAAAATGGAATGTGGATCAGTTCTGCGGGTATCTCAATTCCTGGTCAGCCATCCACAAATACATAAGCATGCACGGTACGAACCCCGTGGAATCCTTCTCGGAGACCTTAAAATCAGTGTGGAAGCCCGGTGTGGTGAAAGAAGTGACCTTTCCCATTTTCCTGAAGCTCGGCAGGATCTCCACCCAATAATGAAACGAAGAGCGTCCGGCGAGAGCAGGAATGAATCCGGTCATCCTTGCAGACCGTGACCGATGATACGGAGAATGATTGGGGTGCCAGTCCCATCGCGCATAATTCCCCGATCCTCAACCTTTGCGGGATGCAGGTTGTGAATCTGCGGATCAAAGCCCCGGAACGGGGTCGCCCCATCGGCAGATTCCGGCATGAATCATACACGCGGAAGGTTCACGGAGAAATGAATTGAGCTGTAGAACGAAAAAGAAATCAGGGCATGGTATATTGCGCAGTCAAGTTGTGTTTTAATCTTATGGGATCGATTTCCAAGAAGACGTTCCTTTCCGGATGTCTCGCTCTTTTATTTTTTTTCGCCTCGGGGCAGGCGCTGAAGGAACAGCTGGCGAAGGGCGACCGGTTTTTCGCAAAAAAAGATTATGCAAATGCTTTAAAATATTACAGGGAAGCATTGACCCTGGATCCCGATGATGCAGGATTGAACTATAAAACGGGGATTTGTTATCTCAACGGGGAGAATGCATCGCAGGCCGCCTTCTACCTGGAAAAAGCCCTGAGGCTCGATCCGCAAGTCGATCCTTTTATACACTTTCACCTGGCAATGGCGTATCAGGCCGATTACAAGTTCGCGATGGCCAGTGAGCACTTTCTGGCTTTCAAGAAGCGGAACAAGAAACTTTCGGGGCTGGCAAACGAGAAAATTAGAGAATGCCACATAGGCGACTCGTTGATGCAGATACCCGTGAACGCGGAAGTCCATGCGCTTGGTCCGGAGATCAACTCGCCGTTTGCCGAGCATTCGCCTCTGATCACGCCCGATGGCAGGACTTTGATATTCACATCGACCCGTTCGGCAGACGACTATGCGATCAAAAGCGGCACAAACTACGAAGACGTTTATGTGAGCCACCGGGATGGGGACGGGTGGAGTGCGGCCCAGAAGATCGGGCCGAACCTCAACGTCAGGTTTAATGAAGCGGCGGTGTCGCTTTCGCCGGACGGCAAGACGTTATTCTTATACTATGAAGAGGGTCACGGCGACATTTATACTTCCCGGTTTGAAAATAACGAGTGGACAAAACCCGTTGCCCTGAACCAATTCATTAATCATCCTCTTTACCGGGAAACCGCCGCCTCGCTCTCCGCGGACGGAACCCGGCTGTACTTTTCCAGCAACCGGCCCGGCGGAAAGGGCGGGCTGGACATCTACGTCAGCCAGCTCGGCGCCAACGGTGACTGGGGCCGGCCGTCAAACCTGGGGACGACGGTAAACACCCGCAAAGACGAGGACTCTCCTTTCGCCCACGCAGACGGAGTGACCTTGTATTTTTCCTCCAACGGACATCCTTCTGTCGGGAGCAATGATATTTTCAAGACGGAGTTGAAAAACGGAAGGTGGACGCGCCCAGAGAACGTCGGGTATCCCGTCAACACCAGCGGCTATGACGGATTTTTCACGTTATCCCCTGACAAAAAAACGGGCTACTATTCCGCGCATCCCGGCGCGCCGGCATCCAACACGGATATCTTCGCCGTCACTTTTCTTCCGGCGAAAACGACGGACAAGGTACTGGCTTCAGTAAAGGCCACGCCGGAAGAAGCGCGCGACGACAACGGCAGGATGTTCGCGTTGCTGAAAGGGGTTGTCAAAGACCTCAAGACGTCGGCGCCGCTGGAGGCTACCGTCGTGCTCGTGGATAATTCAACGAAACAGATCGTCTCGCAGGTCACCGCCGACGCAAGCGGCTACTTCGAGCTCGCGATTCCTCAAAGCGGAAATTATGGGGTCACGACCCGGATGGAGGGCTACCTTTTTCATTCCCTCAATGTAAATCTCCCCGCCACTGAAACCTTTCGGGAAATAGAAGCCTCCATCGGGCTGGCGAAGCCAGTGATAGGCTCCAAGGTGGTGCTGAAAAATATTTTCTTTGACGTAAACGAATCGGCGTTGAAAGCCGAGTCTCTAACGGAGCTGGAGAACATCCGAGCGGTTCTTGTGCGCAATCCGCGCATGAGGATCCAGGTAAACGGCCACACGGATAACGTGGGCGATTCGCGATATAACCTGGCGCTTTCCCTGAAAAGAGCCCAGTCCGTGGTTGAATACCTCGTTGAGCACGGTATTCCGGCCGGCCGCCTTGAGGCACGCGGATATGGTTCGGAAAGACCCCTCGTCTCAAATGACGACGAGGAGGAAGGCCGGCAGATCAATCGCAGAACGGAAATTGAAATCATCAAATAGATAGGTCCGCCCGGTCCGGTTCATCCCGCGGCAGCCTCATCGGTTTGCTCAGCCTCCACCATCTTCATATTTGGGAGGGTGATGGAGAAGCTGGTGCCCTCGCCGTTCTTCGATTGCACGGTGACCGTACCCTCAAGTTTCTCGACTGTTTCCCTCACGATGTAAAGGCCCAGGCCCGCTCCGTCGCCCTTCTCGGTAGCCCTGAAGAACATTTCAAAGATCCGCGGGACGTGTATCCGTGGAATGCCGATGCCGTTGTCTGACACTACGAGTTCCAGGCGGGCGGGCGTGATGTCGGCAGTCACATCAAGGACACACTCTCCTTTTGCCGGATCCCTGTATTTGATTGCATTCGACACGAGGTTATTCAGGATGACCGACAACCGGTAACTATCGGAAAAAAATGGCGCATTATTGCGGATATGGATGGATTTCCGGATGCGATCGGAACCGTCCATGTACTTCATTCGCTCAAAGCTTTCTTCAATTGCCTTTCTGACGTCTACCGGGCTTATGTGCAGGGCGCTGCGCGCATTGCGGGAATAGTCCAGGATCTCTTTCAGCGTTTCGTCGAGCTTGTGAATGCTTTGCTGCATCATGTGAAAATAATTGCTCATCGACGGATCAGCGTTCTTGTTTTCCAGTTGCGCGAGGTTCACGAGGCCCAGCACGGACATGAGCGGCGCCCGCAGGTTATGCGAGACGCTGTAAAC
>DASVOT010000667.1:0-3079 GCA_036383235.1 Chryseosolibacter sp. | reverse complement strand
GAATAATAAGGCGATTAGAAAAATTGATTTCATGATTTCGACGCTAAAAAGTTCGGCCCCGGTCCTGCAAGCATCCGGCGGCAATCGCTTATTGCAAGCGCTCGTGACGTTTATCAACCCTCATGCCGTTCTTCACCAATGAGAGAAGAAAGCAATCGATTTAGTAACGCGCAACTGCCTTTCATCCTTCACGCTGTCGCGCACACGGGTTTGAATCTCCTGTGACCCGGTCATGGGTCAACGGGAATCAGCAAGACCAATCTTCAATTAAACCAGTTTTTTTGCAGGCACAAAGAATAAAATCGGCTAAACCTGATTAATTTTCGGCGCTTTTTGACAAAGCGACATTTAAATAACTTAAAACACCAAGAAATGAGTGATCAAAAAATCAGCATCAGCAAAGGTAAGCTGGTGGTTCCCGAAAATCCAACCATACCATATATAGAGGGCGATGGAACGGGAGTGGACATATGGCCTGCGTCCAGGCACGTATTTGACGCTGCCGTACAAAAAGCTTACAATGGAAAGAGAAAAATCAACTGGAAAGAAGTGCTCGCCGGAGAGAAGTCATTCAAAAAACTGAATAGCTGGCTTCCGGACGAGACGCTGAATACTTTTCGGGAATACCTGGTGGGGATTAAGGGTCCGCTGACCACCCCTGTCGGCGGGGGGATCCGGTCACTCAATGTCGCCCTGCGCCAGGAGCTTGACCTCTACGCCTGCGTAAGACCTGTAAGGTGGTTCAAAGGTGTGCCTTCACCTGTAAAAGAGCCACAGAAAACAGACATGGTCCTTTTCCGCGAAAACACGGAAGACATTTATGCCGGAATTGAATTTCAACAGGGCAGCGACGACGTTAACAAGTTCCTGCAATACTTCAGCGAAACCTTTCCCAAAAATTTCAAAAAGATACGTTTTCCGAAGACCTCGAGTATCGGTATCAAGCCCGTCTCGAAGGAAGGAACAGAAAGACTCGTGCGTTCGGCAATTGAGTTCGCCCTTGAGCAGAAGAAGCCGAACCTGACGCTCGTTCACAAAGGAAACATCATGAAATTCACGGAAGGCGGTTTTCGCGACTGGGGATACGATCTGGCGAAAAACGAATTCGGCGCCAAAGATCTCGATGGCGGTCCGTGGCAGGTCATCGAGAAAGGTGGTCATAAGCTCATCGTGAAAGATGCCATCGCTGATGCTTTCCTCCAGCAAATACTCCTGAGACCGGACGAATATTCGGTGGTTGCAACGTTG
This sequence comes from Chryseosolibacter sp., assembly GCA_036383235.1. Taxonomy (GTDB): domain Bacteria; phylum Bacteroidota; class Bacteroidia; order Cytophagales; family Cyclobacteriaceae; genus Chryseosolibacter. The sequence goes on along the minus strand of DASVOT010000667.1, from coordinate 1,831 downwards.
AACCTGAACGGAGACTATATCTCCGATGCCCTGGCAGCCATTGTCGGTGGAATCGGTATTGCGCCCGGTGCAAACATCAATTACGTTACGGGTCACGCCATCTTTGAAGCCACGCACGGCACTGCGCCGAAGTACGCGGGCCAGGACAAGGTTAACCCCGGATCGGTGATCCTTTCAGGCGCGATGATGTTCGAGTACCTGCGCTGGCAGGAAGTTGCCGATCTGATTTACAAAGGGCTCGACAGGGCCATCGCATCCAAGAGGGTGACGTATGATTTCCACAGGCAGATGGAGGGAGCTACCCTGCTGAAATGCTCCGAGTTCGCCCAGGAAATAGTAAAGAATATGTAATGAGACTCCGCTTCGGCGGATTCGCACTGGCATGTATCACGGGAGACCGAAAAGTCTCCCTTTTTTATTTCCCAAACCGGGAGAGATGCCGGCCTCAAAAAGACTTTGGACCAGGTTACCAAATCGCCGAAAGACAGATATAATGATCCAGTCAATAGGTAAAATGGGCCCGGAGATGGCCGAAACCCGAGGTTTACATTAATTAACCCGGCTAAATAAATGAATTGCATGATTTATTCGATTATTTTCACGGAGCTTTGAGCGCCTTTAACCTACTCTATAAATGAAGCTTTCTACGGGATTTTCTCGATCTGGTACTGCATTCAAAATCCGGCGTCCGCATATTGGCCACAAGGCGATACTGGCGATACTTTTCTGCGGCATCACCTTTTTTGTTTCAGGCCAAACGATGACGTGGTCGGACAGCTTCATTCAGGGCCAGGCTCCCACCACCGCCCAGTGCCAGAACTGGTCAAACTTCTTGAGCCAGCTCGCCAACAAGAGCTTTGCATCCGTTACCCTTTCAGGCACTTTTGATCAGACCGGGAAAACAATCGCGGATGCGACGGCGGCCACCGCCCTGGCGAACCTCCTCAGCACAGGCGCCTCGGGGACCGTTTATTTTGGAAATGAATACTGGACGGTCAGTACCTGCGGCAGCGGGGCTTGTGGCACCCCGAGCATTACGTTGTCGGTTAATGGAAACCAATCGGGCTGCGATTGTGGCGATACCTATGCCGTTCGTCCGCAGGCCAACAATGCCAACTGGGGAGGTGTAAACACCACCTCGTGCAGCGCGGTGTCGCAAAGCATGACGCTGGAATTTAATTCCGGTGTCTCTATTCTCGTCAGCGGATCAACATCAATGTGCCCGGGTGGAAGCGTGGTGCTGACGGCCAGTACTGCCATCTGTTCCGGCCCTTATTCATACTCCTGGAGTAACGGGGCGACTACCGAATCCATTACTGTGACAACCCCCGGCACCTATTCGGTTACCGCAACCAGTTCAGACGGCTGCAGTGGCACCTCCGCAGCGGTCACCATTACGGCCTCGACCGTGAACGTGAATGCAGGTGACGATGTAACCATTTGTTCAGATCCGGTTCAGCTGCTGGCCACCGGAACTTCAGCAGGCGGCGCTGGCGTACAAGTGAATAAACTGTGTCTTTATGACGCCCCGGGCGGAAGCGGCAACTGCTCTTTTGTCAATGATCTCTGCACAGAAGGCGCTGAGCTTCTTGTCAATGCTTCCTATTCGCAATCAATAACCGTCCTCAATCCGGTTGAGCTGAGATACCTGTTATATTATTCCCCTTACGCATTCGTTTCAACGTTCACGTTCAAATTGAACGGCCAGCAGATCGGATCCTTCGTCGAGACCAACCCGACGGGTACCTGCACCCCGGCTGACTATGGCCAGTACCCGCGCACAATGTCTTTCACGCGCGACCAGTTCATGACCAACTGGAACACGGGCGGA
>DASVOT010000666.1:0-4643 GCA_036383235.1 Chryseosolibacter sp. | reverse complement strand
AATATGGCTCGCCGACCTTCCGAACGTACCCACTTCAACGTGGATTGTCGATGGAATTTTCCCTCCGGGCCAGGGATTAGTGGGGTACACGAGCGCAAGCCAGCAATGTGTGGATTGCAGGGTACAAGGCGGCACCACTACCAAACCGGATTTCTGGAAATGACACCCACCAGGACGATAGCGACATTCGCCCTTTTGCTGGCATTCACAACGGGGGCATGGGCACAGGAGAATTTGCTGGATACGCTTGTTGTTAAATTCTCTCAGCACCGGGAGACTTTCCTCCAGGAAAAAATGTACGCGCATACTGACCGCAGCTATTATCTCACAGGCGAAACGCTCTGGTTTAAAATCTATGCCGTAGACGGTGTCGTTCACAAGCCCCTGCCCACAAGCTCGGTTGCCTATGCCGAACTGGTCGATCAGGGCGGTTTTGCTGTCCTGCAGGCGAAGATCGAAATGCGCGGCGGGTTCGGAAGCGGATCCTTTTTCTTGCCGGCATCCCTCAGCTCCGGGCATTACAAGCTCAGGGTCTACAGCAACTGGATGAAAAATTTTGACCCGGAATTTTACTTCCACGAAATCATCACGATTGTAAATCCGTTTGTCGTGCCCGATGCCTTGCGGCCGGCGAAGCCAGGTTCTTATTCCGTCGAGCTCTTTCCCGAGGGCGGAAACCTGGTCGGCGGAATAAAAAGCAAAATAGGATTCAGGATTGCCGATGGTTCGGGCAGAGGAGCGTCGGGCCGCGGCTTCGTGCTGCGCAACGGTCGCGATACTGTTGCCACCTTTACGCCCGGGAAATTCGGCATCGGTCATTTTGAGGTAACCCCCTCGGCGGGCGACGCATACCAGGTTGTGCTTGTACACGCCGACGGCACGCACAGCGCCCACCGGTTTCCTGAAATACAACCTGCTGGCTATACAATGCAGCTGAAGGATTCCGGCCAGTTTATTCGCATTTCCGTTAACACGAAAGGAGTCGCCGACGCCCACGTATTTCTCTTCGTGCACGCCCGGCAGATCATCGCGCGCGCTGAACGCCTATCCCTCAGCGGCAACCAGGCCTCCGTCCTGCTCAAAAAAGCCGAGCTTGCAGAGGGCATCTCCCATTTTACGCTCTTTAATGCCAGGCTTCAGCCGGTATGTGAAAGACTTTACTTCACCTATCCTCATCAGGAGCTGGCCATCCAGGTCACGGGTGAAAAAGGGTATGGCCCGCGCCAGAAAGTTTCACTTGCTCTGCAGACGTCTGCCGCCGCGGGCGTTGCGGCCCCAGCCAACCTTTCAGTATCGGTGTTCAGGATGGATTCGCTGGGTCTGGACCCCATCGACATCTATCCGTACCTGTGGCTGCGCGCCGACCTTGCAGGACCCATTGAATCACCGGCCTATTATTTTGATCAGACCAACCCGGACATCTCCGCGGCGATGGATAACCTCATGCTCACGCATGGCTGGCGCAGGTTTGACTGGAAGGATATCCTGGATGGCCGGAAGGCGCCAGATTTTTTTCCCGAGGTGAATGGGCATATTATCCGGGGAGTTGTCAAAAAAGACCAGACGCCGGTGCGCGGTGTATTTACGTATCTGGGGTCGCCTGGAAAGATCGTCCGGGCATATGGGTCGTGGAGCACAGTCTCCGGTGAAGTCCGCTATGAGATCAAGGACTTTTACGGCCCGCGACGGATCATTCTGCAGTTGCAGGCCGACAGCGCTCAAAACTTCTCCGTACAGATCGAGAACCCCTTTTCGCCCCGGATGGATGGCGAGAAATTGCTCCCCTTCACACCTGATGTTAGGACGCGCGACGCGTTGATAGGCCGAAGCGTCGCCATGCAGGTGCAGGATATTTATTACTACGATCAATACGGAAACAAGTTTGCTCAACCCGAAGTGGACAGCACGGCATTTTATGGAAAGGCAGACGCCACTTATTTTCTCGATGATTATACGCGCTTCCCGGTAATGGAAGAAGTGATGCGGGAATACGTGCCTGGCGTCTTTGTGCGGAAGAGAAGGGATGGCTTCCATTTCATCGTGGTCGACGCCGTCAACAAAGGTGTTCTTGAAGGAGACCCGATGATCCTGCTCGACGGCGTACCGGTCATGGATGCGGATGACATCATGAAAGTGGACCCGCTGCGCGTTAAAAAACTGGAGGTTATCCAACGGCAGTATTACGTCGGTCAGGCAGTCTTCTCCGGTATTGTCAGTTATACGACCTATAAAGGCGATCTGGCGAACCTGGAGCTCGACCCGAAGAGCATTTCATTGAACTACGAGGGTCTCCAGCTCAGGCGACAGTTCTACAGCCCGGCCTATCGCTACGAGGAACGCAGAGAGCGCCTGCCCGACCAGCGCTACCTGCTGTACTGGAACCCTGATGTCGTCACCGATGACACCGGTAAAGGGCAGGTCGAATTCTATACCTCGGATGTGGACGGCCCGTACATGGTCGTCATTCAGGGATTGACCGACAAGGGACTTGCAGGAAGCAAAAAGTATACGTTCATGACCAACGCGCCGGAGAATTAGTCATACTTTTGCCAAAATCCTGAACTGTGCTTCTCAACCGCATTGCCGTCAAGGCAACATTCTTCCTGAACGGTTTTGTTTACGCCAACTGGGTCTCGCGTCTGCCGAGGATCCAGGAACAGTACGGGGCCGACAATGGCACGATCGGCATCGTGCTCCTGGCGATGTCGGTGGGTGCGGTGGGCGCCATGCCTTTTACGGGATGGCTGATCATTAAGAATGGTAGCCGGCGGATGTCCATCGCGTCGCTGCTGATGTATTGCGCTTTTGTTAGCCTGATCCCGTTTATGCATGGGGTTCCCATGCTCATGCTGCTCTACATGATCATCGGTGTTTCAACGGGCATGCTTGATGTGGCGATGAATGCGCAGGCGGTGATGGTCGAACAACACTATAAAAGGCCCATCATGACATCCTTTCACGCCTTTTTTAGTATAGGCATGGCGTTGGGCGCCTGGTGCGGCGCGCTGTTTGCGGACATCAGTCTTGAACTTTCGGATCACCTGTTCATCATCTCCGGTGTTTCAATGGCCCTTGTATTCTGGGTGAGCCGCAACCTCATACAGGATAAACCCCACGGCGATCAATCAGGTGACGGCCCGCTGTTCCGCATGCCGAACAAAGCGCTGGTGAGCGTGGGGGTCATCGCGTTTTGCTGTATGATGGGGGAAGGCGCAATCTCCGACTGGTCGGTCAATTACATGGAAAATATCGCGCGGTCGCCAAAAGCACTCGCTCCCGTTGCGTTGTCTGCCTTTGCGACGGCCATGACGCTGGGACGGTTATTCGGCGACCGCTTTCGCGCCTGGTGGGGCGACACAACACTCATCGGCATCGGGGGCATTATCTCGACACTGGGCGTAGCCTTCGCGCTTCTTCTGCCCCTGCCTTACGTTTCGATCGGAGGTTTCTTCCTGGTTGGAATTGGTCTGTCTGCTATTGTCCCCATCACGTATTCCATTGCGGGAAACGCAAGAGACCTGCCTGCGGGTGTCGGGCTGGCGATGGTGACAACGGTTGGATATTCAGGATTCCTCTTCGGTCCGCCCGTCATCGGATTTGTGGCCGATCTTTTTAACTTGAGGATCGCGCTCCTTGTCATCGTCGTTCTCTTTCTGGTGATGACATTCCTCGGTTTCAGAAGAAGGTCCGCGTCGCAAGGAACCTAGCATGCGCAACGGACTGCCCGTTATTCCATAAGACTTACAATTTCCTTCTCGTCGATCTTGATATCGTCTTCACCCACTTCGTCGAACGGATGTTCCAGGTGATCCTGGATGTTATCCAGGCTTACGAGGATAAAGCTGTAGAGCACCGGCATGACGTATTCCAGGTTGGCGGAAAAATTATTAAAGGTGTTGGCAAAATACGGACCGTAGATAATGGGAAATACGTAGATAAAGACTTTGCTGTACGCCCTTAGCGTCACGGGCGTGCGATAGGTATGAATGACCTGGAGATTGTCGAAGGCAATGATCATCTTGCTGATGTACTGGTTCACCCGCGACGCCTCCCCGCTGGGAACGCCGTGTTCTCTCATCTCTTTCACCACTGCCGAAAGCTGGGAAAAATGAGCGTATATCTGCTGCTCATTTTTCAGCCACTCCTGACGGTTGGAGGTAAACATCTTCCTCATAATCCTGATCATATCGTTGACCAGTTGCTTGATCTTCTCCGGGAGCTGATGATCCTGGTCTGTGGTCCAGTCGCGCGCCGCATAATAGAAGGCGATGGCGTGCCCTTTAAAATCAGAGAACCGCTGCAGAGCCGTTTCCCTCCTGGCATAGGCGGATGAGATCGAGAAGACGACCGGGAACACAATCGCCACGCCTACCAGCATGTCGGGAAAATTTGCCGTCAGCCCGGTCCGGTAGCAGATGTACGTTGAAATGACCGAGAGTACGGTGATAATGATCGTCTTGTAGTTGATGATGAGTAAAAAACTCTTGAGAACTTGCTTCATATGGGGGGTTGATGATACAAAAGTCTGAAAAAAGCAGACACACAATCTCTTGTAAGCTAAAGATTTTTACGCAAAGCTGGAAATCGGGTATCTTTCAGAAGGCATCCGGGTCCGCTCAAATACTCAGGATGGGGAAGGTTGG
>DASVOT010000665.1:0-4306 GCA_036383235.1 Chryseosolibacter sp. | reverse complement strand
GGCTGATGTGGGCGAGGGTGAAGGGCAAGACGGAAAACGACCTCCTGAAACTTCCTTTCCGGGATTCCTACATGTTTCGTCCCGGGTATATTCAGCCTTTCAAGGGCGTCCGCGCCCGTTCCCCGATCGTGAACGTGATGTATCGTATCCTGACACCTCTTTACTATCTTCTAAGGCCGTTCAAAGGCGCCGTGACAGACTCAGTGTCATTGGGAAAGGCCATGATCAACGTGGCGGCCAGGGGTTTTAGCAAGAAGATCCTTGAGAATAAGGATATTAACGAGGCTGCGCTCGCCGCGACCTGAAGGTGAACATCCGCTCTGCATTCTGCCGGTCTCGGCTACCGGAAATCCTGATCGGACCGGCGCGCCTGTCCGACCTGCCTTGGCCGGCGATGGTGGCTGTCATCGATGGCGGCGGTTGGTCTTTCAAACCGTGCAACTCATGGCAAAATAACGGGCGTTTCCACTCTGAGGCGAAATCCTTTAATTTTGCAGTAGATGATCAGGAAAATATTATTGCTGCTGTTCCTGAATGCCTGTTGCGCCGCCTGCGATCGCGAAGAAACGGTCGCGCCCCTGCAACTTGTACAGGCGTTTGCCGGGCCGGATGAACTCGATGTTTCCGGTCAGGTTACCGAGAACATTTCACCCGACCGCACCCTGTCTCTGATCTTCTCTTCGGCCGTGAACCAGTCTTCTGCACTGGAGGCGATCCACCTCAAAAAGGGCTCGTTGATCGTGGACGCGGGCATTACGTTCCCTGCGGGTGGCCGTACCGTTGTGATCGTCCCCAACGAAATGTTGGAAAACAATGCTGATTACATCATCGAGGTGTCCGCAGACTTACAGGGCGATCGGGGTGAAGAATTCACCCCGATCCAGATCCGGTTCAGAACTTCCCTTGCGCCTTTAACGGTGACGGCGGTCAGGGTCGGAGGCAAAGATGTCACGGCGTCAGACAGGGTCACGGACGTTCCGCTCAATCTCGGAGTCACCATCGATTTCAGCGCCGCCGTGAACACGTCTGCCCTGGAGCAGGCTGTCACCCTTGCCGGTCCCGATCTGTCTGCTTTGCAGTTTGCCTGGTCAGACAACAATCAGTCGGTGGACATTACCACTTCCGACAGCCTCCGGGATTTAATGAAATATCAGATGCGAATCCTTCAAACGGCGAAAGGGTCGTTGGGAGAGTCATTTGCCGGCTTCTCGAAGACCTTCTATACGAAGGCGGATGCAACCCCAAAACTTCCTTTGATAACGGAGGACGAATTGCTCACGGTTGTCCAGCAACAAACGTTTAAGTACTTCTGGGATTTCGCTCACCCGGCGAGTGGCATGGCGCGGGAGCGGAACACATCGGGTGATGTGGTTACGAGTGGCGGATCCGGTTTTGGGATCATGGTGCTCATTGTGGCAATGCAGCGTGGGTTCATCCCGCGTGCGGACGGCATTGACCGCATTGGCCGGATCCTGACTTTCCTGGAATCGGCAGATCGCTTCCACGGCGCCTGGCCTCACTGGATGAATGGCAACACAGGACACGTGGAGCCGTTCAGCGCCAACGACAATGGCGGCGACCTGGTCGAAACTTCGTATCTGATCGCGGGCCTGCTGGCATTCCGCCAGTACCTGGATCCTGCTGTGCCCTCGGAAAAAATCCTGGCAGACCGCATCAATGCGCTGTGGGATACCGTTGAATGGGACTGGTATACCCGCGGAGGTCAACATGTGCTGTACTGGCACTGGTCGCCGGACAAGGGCTGGTTCATGAACCACCCCATCCGGGGATATAATGAGGCGCTCATCACATACTTTCTTGCTGCGGCGTCGCGTTCGCATCCCATCGCCGCCGCTGTCTACCATGAAGGGTGGGCTGGCAGCGGAGCGATCGCCAATAATAAAAGTTTTTATGGTATTCCGCTTCCGCTGGGCGAGGATTACGGCGGGCCTTTGTTTTTCGCACATTATTCGTTCATGGGACTGGATCCGAATAACCTCACCGACCTGTATGCCAATTACTGGACACAGAACGTGAACCACTCGCTGATCAATCACGCGCATGCTGTTGTCAATCCGAATAATTTTGTAGGGTATGGTGACGCGAACTGGGGCTTCACGGCAAGCGATGACCAGAACGGATACAGTGCCCATTCCCCTGTGAATGACCTGGGGGTGGTTTCGCCTACGGCGGCGCTCTCTTCCATGCCCTACTCGCCCGCGGAATCGATGAAGGCGTTAAAATTTTTCTATTATACACTGGGCGACCGGCTCTGGGGTCCATCCGGTTTCTACGACGCATTCAACATTACGGAAGGCTGGACCGCGGATTCGTACCTCGCCATCGACCAGGGACCCATTATTGTCATGATTGAAAATTACCGCACGGGTTTGTTATGGAACCTGTTTATGTCCGCACCCGAGGTACAGGTGGGAATGGACAAGCTTGGCTTTACGAGGTAAGGTTGCTACTTTGAGGGACCGATGGTACAATGCCGAATGTCAAATGACGAACGCCGATAGAATTTCTGATAGGAATGGCAGACTCCTCCTTTTCGTTCTGACTGGACTCTTTTTTGGGTGCACGTCTCAGAAAGAAGCCTCTGTGGCCGAAACCAGGGATAGTACCGAAATCATGAGTGATGATTCACTTATGACACTGATCCAGTATCGCACCTTCCGGTATTTTTGGGATGGTGCCGAACCCGCCTCGGGCGCGGCGCGCGAGCGCTTTCATTCGGACAATGTGTACCCGGAAAACGACAAGAACATTGTCACCTCCGGCGGAACGGGTTTCGGGATTATGGCCATCCTCGTTGGCATGGAAAGGGATTTTATCAGTCGTCATGACGGATACGAACGACTTCACAAGCTGGTGACCTGGCTTGAAAAGGCGGATCGTTTTCACGGCGCATGGCCGCACTGGATGAATGGCGAGACCGGGAGAGTGAAACCTTTTAGTCCGAAAGACAACGGAGGAGACCTGGTAGAAACCGCCTACCTTGCACAGGGCCTCCTCGCTGCCCGCCAGTATTTTAAGGAGGGCAGCGCGGACGAAAAGGCGCTGGCTGAAAAGATCGATCGACTCTGGAAAGAAATTGAGTGGGACTGGTATCGGCGGGGTGGCAGGAACGTGCTGTACTGGCATTGGTCTCCGGATAATGGATGGGCGATGAACTTCCCGGTTACCGGTTACAATGAATGCCTGATCCTATATGTCCTGGCGGCATCGTCACCAACGCATGGGGTACCCGCTGAGGTGTACCACGAGGGATGGGCACGCGGAGGCGCAATCCGCAATGACCCCGCCCATGAACAGTATGGATATCACCTGGACCTCCGCCATAATGGGGCGGAGCAGTTCGGCGGTCCCCTGTTCTGGTCGCATTATTCGTTTCTGGGCCTTGACCCGCGACATCTGAAAGACCGCTATGCAGACTACTGGCAGCATAATCGAAACCACACGCTGATCAATCGCCGGTACTGCATAGAAAACCCGAAGCACTTCAAAGGTTACGGGGAAAATTGCTGGGGTCTTACGGCCAGCTATTCGCTAAACGGATATTCCGCCCATCATCCGGAGAACGACCTGGGCGTGATTTCACCCACCGCGGCCCTTTCGTCTTTTCCTTATACGCCCGGGGAATCTATGAAGGTGGCCAGGTATTTATATGATACGCTGGGCGACAAGGTCTGGGGCGAATACGGATTTTACGATGCCTTCAGCGAAGAAGCGAACTGGTTCATACCCCGTTATCTGGCCATCGACCAGGGACCGGTCGTGGTCATGATGGAGAACTATCGCTCGGGCCTGCTCTGGAAACTTTTTATGTCCGCGCCAGAAATTCAGGCGGGATTGGATAAGCTCGGGTTCGAAAGGTAACTTCAGCAAAAGGCAATAAAACCCGGCAGGCGGTGAAACCTTCTGAAGCAACTGCTCCCTGCGAAAAGCCAGCGCTTGATTCTTATGATATTCGCGAATCCCCGATCTGACGCATCTTTCCACAGGTACTGATTTTCAGAGCGATATAACGCCGTGTAAGTCACTTCGATGCGGTCTTGGCACCATTTTTTCTTCCCTCGCCGGTATACACCCACCCGGTGTATTTGTGTTTTTATGGGTACATAAAAAACGAAATATGAAAAAGTCAGGGCCGATAATAGTGATCGAGGATGATTTGGAAGACCAACAAATTCTTGACGAGATTTTCAGGAACCTGAATTTTCCGAACAAAGTGATCTTCTTTTCCGATGGTCAGGAGGCCCTTGAATATTTGTCTACTACACGCGATCAGCCATTTCTGATT
>DASVOT010000664.1:0-7991 GCA_036383235.1 Chryseosolibacter sp. | reverse complement strand
CGAGGTATGCCGCCAGCACGGGAAGGCGTGGATCCCCGGATGTGCGACGCTGACGGAGATCGTGACGGCAAAAGAACACGGCGCCGCCGTCATCAAGGTCTTCCCCGGGAGCGTGCTCGGCCCCGGGTTCGTGTCGGCGATCATGCCGGTGGTGCCCGACCTGAAGCTCATGATCACGGGCGGCGTGGAGCCTACGAAAGAAAACCTGTCGGCGTGGTTCAAGGCGGGGGCGATGTGCGTGGGAATGGGATCCCAATTGTTCACGAAAGACATTCTGCAGAATAAGAACTGGGACCTCCTGACAAAAACTGTAGCCCATGCGTTAGACCTGGTAAAGGAGATCCGGTCGAAATCGTAACCCCTTCCCGTTGGAAAAAACACAGGCAATTTCCCCTTCTTCGCTGGTGACGCGATACCGCTGGACGATCTGCGCCCTGCTGTTCGCCGCCACGACCATCAACTACATCGACCGGCAGATCCTGTCGCTGATCAAGCCGATCCTCGACGAGGAGCTGAAGTGGTCGAACGAGGATTTCGGGATGGTGAATTCCGCGTTCCAGGGTGCGTATGCCGCCGGCTTACTGTTTTTCGGATGGTTCGTGGACCGTTTCGGCGAAAAGATCGGCTATTCGGTGTCGATCATCGCCTGGAGTGTGTCGGCCATCGGGCACGCGTTCGTTTCGAGTGTCAGCGGTTTTTTTTCAGCGCGTACAGCCCTTGGGCTGGGCGAGGCGGGGAACTTCCCTTCGGCGGTGAAGGCTACCGCCACCTGGTTTCCGCAGCGCGAGCGCGCGTTCGCCACCACGCTTTTCAACGCGGGCACCAATGTCGGCCCGATCGTAGCGCCCGCCATCGTTCCCTGGATCGCCCTTTCCTACGGGTGGCAGACCACGTTTATCGTCGCGGGCGTCGCGGGCCTGCTGTGGCTTTTGCTCTGGATCCCATTTTACAGCACGCCGGAAAAAAGCAAACGGGTTTCACCGGGGGAGCTCAGCCATATCCTGAGCGACAGGCCTGATCTTTCGGCGGGGCCGAAGGCCTCGTGGCTTGGACTGCTCAAGTACAGGCAGACGTGGTCGTTCATCGTGGCGAAATTTATCACGGACCCGGTATGGTGGTTCTTTCTCATCTGGCTCCCGGATTATTTCAGGAAGACGCGCGGACTCGCCATCCAGGAGAGCTGGATTCACCTTGTCACGATCTATTCCATCATCACGGCGCTCAGCCTCATCGGGGGGTGGCTTCCGGGCCACCTCGCCAAGCGCGGATGGACCGTCACACGGGCGCGGAAGACGGGCTTTTTTATTTTCGCGCTCTGCTTCCTGCCGATCTTTTTTGTCACGACCGTCGACGACTGGCCGGCGGTGTTTCTCATCGGGCTGGCCGGCGCCGCGCACCAGGCCTGGTCGGCGAACCTGTTCACGACCGTGTCGGATATGTTTCCCAAATACGCCATCGGGTCGGTGGTGGGTATCGGCGGAATGGCGGGCGCCATCGGCGGCATGCTGTTTCCCGTTTTCTCGGGAAGGCTACTGGACATCTTCACGGCACGGGGTAATGTAACGGGAGGCTATACAGTGTTATTTACCATCTGCGCTTTTGCGTACCTGGTGGCATTTCTGATACACCACCTTCTGGCGCCGAGGTTTGAGAAGTTTGAGATGAGGTAGAGGTGTTGGCGATTGGCGATTGGCCGTTAGCTGTTAGCTATTGGCCGTTAGCTGTTAGCTATTGGCTGTTGGCAGATGCCGGTATCTGAAAATTCATCCGCACCTTGTGATGAGAGATTGAATCTGATGGCGCATTGCGTGGGAACTCTCCTCTACGAATGAATTTGACTTGCACGAATCGTCAGTTGCATCGCGTTTTCAAATGGCAGCTTTTGCCAATAGCCAATAGCCAAAAGCCAAAAGCTAAAAGCTACTCCCCGAGCATCTCCTCCATCTGCTGCACAACCGCTGCGGACAACCCTGGTATTTTTGTCAGATCGGTTTTCCAGAAATCCTCGTTCGAAAGGATGCGTTCCGCTACGCGGCGCGGATCTTTCTCTTTCCACGCTTTCTCAAAGAATTCAAGCACGGGAGCTGTGTCGTTCAGCGGGATTCGTTCTCCTCTCCATTCACCCCGGTAAAAAAGTATAAGCGCTGCGAGGGAATGGATCAACCGCTCGGGCAGCTCCTTCCGGCGACTGATGTACTCGAGCAGGGAAGGCAGCACCCGGACCTGGAACTTCGAGATCGAATTCAGGGCAATGGACATGAGCTCGTGACGGATAAACGGATTTTCAAATCGCTCGATCACATCATGCGAAAACTTCAGCAATTCTTCCCGCGGAAGATCCAGGGTGGGAATGATTTCTTCTTCAAGCGCCTTCCGGACAAACTCGCCGGTATGATTGTCTTCGACCACTTCCCTCACCGTGCGGAGGCCGCGCAGGTAGCCCACGGGCACCATCGCAGTATGTGCCCCGTTGAGAATGCGAACCTTGCGCGTGCGGTAAGGAGGCAGGTCGTTAACAAATTTCACATCGAGCCCCGCCTTTTCGAAAGGCAATTCCGTTTTCAGCCGTTCCATCCCTGCGCCCGGGCCGGCGACGGGTTCGATCACCCACAGGTGGAAGGGCTCCGCCATCACGACAAGGTTGTCTTCATATCCGGTCTCGGCGCAGATCTTGCCGATGTCGTCTTTTGGAAATCCCGGAACGATCCGGTCGACAAGCGTATTGCAAAAAAGGGTGTGGTCGGTGATCCACGTCCTGAATTCCTTTTCAAGCCGCCAATGGTCGCTGTATTGCACGATGACATCGCGCAAGGTTTCGCCGTTTTTTTCGATCAGCTCACAGGGCAGCAGCGCGAGCGCTTTGCCTTTGTCGCCGTGAAAGAATTTGAACCGGTGGTAAAGCAGTGCCGTTAGTTTTCCGGGAAAACTTTCCGGAAGAGTGTCGGGACCGGCGTCTTTCGCCTGGAAGGTGATCCCTGCTTCCGTGGTATTCGACAGGATAAAACGCAGGTCCGGGTTTTCTCCTGTTTTTAAAAACCGCTGATAATTCTCAAAAGGGTTGATAACTCCTTCCACGCACGTGATGAGGCGGATTTCCCTGACGGGCTTGCCCTGTCTTATGCCGTTGAGCACCACATGGTAGAGGCCATTTTGCGCATTGAGTTTTTCGCCCATTCCCTGGGCAATGGGCTGAACGATCTGGACCGCGCCGTTGAAACCAGTTTTTTCATTCAGGATGTCCACCATCCAGTCGGCGAACGCCCGGAGGAAGTTTCCTTCGCCGAACTGAAGGACCTTCACCGGACGGGTCTGTGGCTGGTGGGTTGTGGTGCGGTTAAGTTTTTTTAGCATGGTTTAAATGTTTTTGCTCCGGCCACAAAGGCACGAAGACACAACGTGTTTTGATTTTCTCCTTTACTCCTGATGCAACGGACTCTCACACCCACATCGCGCCTGCGTACAAATCACTCATCCGATTGCCCGGCACTTGCGATTCACGATTAACCCGCGACTCGCCATTTGCAGCCGGGCTCCGATGCCGGCTTTACGTGACAGAGGTGCCCGCAAGCTTTTTTTCAGCGACGAGGCGACGATCAGTCCGGTCCCTGTGTGCCGATCGTGAGGGGGGGCGTCGTCGCGTTGTGTAGAAAGGCCAAATTAAGAGATTTGTGTCCCTCCCTGCAAATCCGCGGCGGAAAAAAGGACGGCCGGCAGGCCGTGCATTTTTATAATCGAATACACGCGCATCATAAAAAAGATTTTTTTTGTTGGTTAACTGGAGCCGGGTTACTAAAATCGGATTATCAAACCCCAGCCGGGCGGTTTTTTTTGATGGGTTTTGTTTAAGCGATGCTCCACATGTGATCGATCGTACGCGGGAGATCGTTCGCCATGCAAAAAATCTGTTAATCCTTCAATTTTCTATCGTCTGCGCGGGCACGGCTTGCCTTCACACGACAACCAGCCTGAACGTTGTGCAACAAAAAATGAAAACCTGATGAGGAATATCCTGTCCCATGTGCTTTTTGCAGTGCTGATTTTGCCAGCCGATATACACGGCCAGCCCCTTGCGTTCCCGGGCGCCGAAGGGTTTGGAAAATTCACCACGGGAGGAAGAGGGGGAAAGGTGATCGTCGTGAACAACCTCAACGACTCCGGACCGGGAAGCCTGCGCGACGCTGTGCTGTCAAAAGGTCCGCGCATCATCGTATTTGCGGTGTCCGGTACCATCGCCCTGGCATCGCCCCTTGACATCAACAACGGGGATGTCACGATCGCCGGACAGTCTGCTCCGGGCGACGGCATCTGCATCCGTAACTACACGGTGAATGTCAAGGCCGGAAATGTCATCCTCCGTTTCCTTCGCTTCCGCCCCGGCGACGAAGCGGGGTACGAAGGCGATGCGCTCTCCGGAAGCGGAGGCAAGCGCAACATCATCATCGATCATTGCTCGATGAGCTGGTCCACGGACGAATGTGCTTCGTTTTATCGCAACAAAAACTTCACCATGCAGTGGTGTATTATTTCCGAGAGCCTGAACCATTCGATCCACAGCAAGGGTGACCACGGCTATGGCGGAATCTGGGGAGGCGAGAACGCCACCTTTCATCACAACCTGATCGCCAGCCACAGCAGCCGGCTTCCGCGGTTCAGCGGATCCGCCTCCACGGCCAACGGCCCGGATGAATTCGTGGACTTCCGCAACAACGTCATCTACAACTGGGGGCATAACGGCGCTTACGGAGGAGAGAAAGGAAAATACAATTTCGTCAACAACTACTTCAAGCCCGGGCCGGCGACAAAACATCCCGCGCAGATCCTGAACCCGTGGTCCCCCTACGGGCGGTTTTTCGTTACAGGAAATTTTCTCTACCAGAATGAGAAGGTGACGAGCGAAAACAGGTTGGGTTTAAAGGCCGACCACGTCGATTCTGTGCTGGTCGGCAACGAGTTCCCTGCTGAGGAGATCACGACGCAGACGGCCGAAGCCTGCTTGAAAGACGTGCTCGCGCGCGCAGGGGCAAGCTTCAAAAGAGATGCGGTAGACGCGCGGATCGTACAGGAAGTGAGAAAGGGTATTTCCCCCTGCGGAAAAAATAGCGACGGCATCATCGACTCGCAAAAAGATGTCGGCGGCTGGCCGCAGCTGAAATCGCTGCCCGCGGCTCCGGATACTGATGGCGACGGCATGCCCGACGGATGGGAGAAAGCGCATTCGCTGAATCCGCTCGACGCCTCCGATGCCGGTAAGAAAAGCATCAGCAAAGAATTTGACAACATCGAGGTATACCTCAACGGCTTGGTGAAGGAGATTGTCGATGCAGAGTAAACCTGCGGTGAGACCAGACAGCTTGCTGCGCGTGCCCTTCTCCTGACCGGAGCAAGACGCGGTGCGCGTTCCTTGCACCGATCAAAAAACAAAAAAGGCTGCCCGACCGTGGAATATCGTCTTCCGCAAAATTTTATTTTATTAAATTAGTCCATGGTCCATAGTCCATTGACCATCGACCATCGACCATCGACTTATCACTTAAACAAACTATATGAAACCGTTCATTTTACTACTGCTATTATTGTTCTCCTGCCCGTTAGTGCGCGCGCAGAAAAATCTCACCGATGAACAGATATTGAAACTCTACCAGGGGCTGCGTGTCGCCGATGTCTCGGATGGTATGGACATGGTGGGCCTGCGCGATGCGGGGTTGCTGGATCAGCGCATCGAGCCGCTCTGGAAAGATATCGAGAACCTCTCGCACATCATTTGCGGCATCGCGGTGACGGGTCGTTACGTGCCGACCATGAAGGTGATGAAGAACCCGATGGAACGCGAAGAATTCAAAAAGTGGGAGGGGAACTGGTATGGTCAGTATTCCACCGAAGCGTATGTCGAGTTCATCAAGCCGGGCTCGATCGTCGTGCTGGACGTGCAGGGTGATGGTGACACGGGTTCCGTCGGATCCAACAATGCCCTGTCATGGGTATCGCACGGGGCCAGGGGAATCATTTCCAACGGTGGCATTCGCGATACCGATGAGATCATCAAGGAAAAGATTCCTGTTTATCTCGATTTCATGAATCGCGGGAGGGGTATACGCCCGGGGAGGAACGAGCTGGAGTCGGTGAACAAGCCGGTCACCATCGGCGGGGTGACCATCCGTCCCGGCGATGTGATTGTGGCCGACGGCGACGGTGTGATCTGCGTGCCGAGGGAGTATGCGCAACAGGTCGCCGAATATGCGCGCGAGATCCTCATCGGTGACAAGAAGGGAAGGAAGGCGCTGTATGAGAAGTTGGGTATGCCGCTTGACAAGACCGTACAGGATTAGCGGGTGGCCAGGCCAGCCAATAGCCAGTGGCGGGTTTCGATTTAATTACGATATATTACATGTTATTGCTTTTTATTTCCAATTTATTAACTTTATGTTGTTGTTGAAATGAAAAGTAATGAGTGAGAACCTAAAAAGAGGTCTCCAGGGTATTTTTAACAGGGAGTACTTTCTTCAGAGCCTCCGGGAGCGGCCGGATTACGACGTAGTCATAATAGGAGGAGGGGCTACGGGGCTGGGTGTTGCCCTGGATGCGGCCTCGCGCGGGTACAGGACCCTGCTGCTCGAGCAGGCGGATTTTGCCAAAGGTACTTCGAGCCGCAGCACGAAACTTGTGCATGGCGGTGTGCGGTATCTGGCGCAGGGAGACATCAGGCTTGTCTATGAAGCGTTGTTCGAACGCGGCATTCTGTTCAGGAACGCTCCGCACCTGGTCAACATGCAGCCCTTTGTCATTCCGACCTATCACTGGTGGGGCCGGCTGCTCTACGGCACCGGATTGAAAATATACGACTGGATGTCGTGGCGTTACCGGTTTTCAAGAACCTCGCTGCTGGGCCGCAAGGCGGTGGCGAGCCTTTTGCCGAACATCGAGACAAAGGGACTCCGGGGCGGCGTCCTGTATTACGACGGGCAATTCGACGATGCGCGGCTGGCGATCAACCTGGCGCAGACCTCCGCGGAGCAGGGGGCGCACTTGATCAACTACATGAAGGTGGTGGAGTTGGTGAAAGACGACGGCGGGAAAGTGCGGGGAGTAAAGGCACTGGATATGGAGGGCGGCGGCGAGTACATCGTTTCCGCGAAGGCGGTGGTGAACGCCACGGGTGTTTTCGTGGACGACGTGCTGCGGATGAATGCTTCCGGCCAGGATCCGCTTGTGCGTCCCAGCCAGGGCGTGCACATTGTGCTGGACCGGTCTTTCCTGGAAGGCTCCAGCGCGCTGATGATCCCGTCGACGGAAGACGGCCGGGTGCTGTTCGCCGTACCCTGGCACGATCACCTGCTGGCCGGCACAACGGACACGCCACTGGAAAAGCACAGCCTCGAACCCGTCGCCCTCGCACAGGAAGTTGACTTCATCCTCAACACCCTCCAGCAGTACCTGGTGAAAAAGCCCCGGAAAAAAGACATCCTCAGCGTGTTCGCCGGACTGCGTCCGCTGGCAGCGGAGGGAAACCGGAACGGCAAGACGAAAGAGATCTCCCGCAGCCACAAGTTAATGACCGCCCCCTCGGGACTGGTCACCATTACCGGCGGAAAGTGGACCACCTACAGGAAGATGGCGGAGGATACACTGGACGAAGTGATCCGGGTATCAGGGCTGCAGACTGCCCCCTGCGTTACGGCATCCATGAAAATTCACGGATATGAGGGCGAACCAGCAGCTGGGGATCCGTTGCGCGTCTACGGCAGCGACGCCGCATTGATCCGCGCGCTCGCCCAGGAGCGGCCTGACCTGAACCGGAGGTTGCACGATGCCTTTCCCTGTACCGCCGCCGAGGTGGTCTGGGCGGTGCGGCAGGAGATGGCCAGAACCGTCGAAGACGTGCTTGCCCGAAGGCTCAGGATCCTGTTTCTCAACGCGCGTGTAGCCGTAGCGATGGCGCCCGCGGTTGCGGCCCTCATGGCCCGCGAGTTGGGAAGGGACTCCGCGTGGGAACA
>DASVOT010000663.1:0-2471 GCA_036383235.1 Chryseosolibacter sp. | reverse complement strand
AATGTCGGGCCGATCGTGGAGGAAATGGCGACCGCAGAGGAATTAACTGGCCACCAGCGAGCAGTGGGAATCCGGCTTCAAACGTTGTCTTAATCAATTCAGAGCGTCCATGCCTGCAAAGAAAAAAACATTCATCGACATCAACAGCCTCGTACGGAGGAATGTGCTCAACCTGAAACCGTATTCGTCGGCAAGGGATGACTTTCATGGCGAGGCGGAGATCTTCCTCGACGCCAACGAGAACCCCTACCCCTCCCCCTACAATCGCTACCCCGACCCAATGCAGCGGAAAGTGAAGGAAAAACTCGCCGCGATAAAAGGAGTAAAACCCTCGCAAATCTTCCTCGGCAATGGAAGCGACGAGCCCATCGACCTGATCGTGCGCGCCTTCTGCGAACCGAATCAGGACTCCATTATGATCACGGAGCCCACCTACGGAATGTATAAAGTATGCGCAGAAGTGAATGCCGTCAATGTCCAGCAGGTGTTGCTGACGCCGGACTTCGACCTCGACCTCGATGCAATCCCCAACACGTTCGACGCAACAACGAAAGTGATCTTCCTGTGCAGTCCGAACAATCCCACCGGCAACCTGCTGAGCCGTGACAAGATTGTCGAGGTGCTGAAAAGGTTTTATGGATTGGTTGTCATCGATGAGGCGTACATTGATTTTACCACGAGCAAAAGTTTTATCCACGAGCTGAAAAAATATCCCAACCTGGTGGTGCTCCAGACGTTCTCCAAAGCCTGGGGCCTGGCGGGCTTGCGGCTGGGAATGTGCTTCGCCTCCGAAGAGATCGTCGCCCTTCTCAACAAAATAAAATATCCTTACAATGTGAACATCCGCACGCAGGAGCTGGCACTCGACGCACTGGAGAATCCCTACCGGAAAGACATCTGGGTGGAAGAGATCCTGAAAGAAAAGGGCCTGCTCACCGCCGAACTCAGCCGGCTCGCAGTCGTGGACAAAGTATTTCCATCTGACGCCAACTTCGTGCTCGTACGGGTGAAAGATGCCCAGTCGACCTACCAGTACCTCATGGATAAGGGGATCATTGTGCGCGACCGGTCCCGGGTAAACCTTTGTTACAACTGCCTGCGCATCACCGTCGGCACGCCGGAAGAAAACAAAAAATTGATCGAAGCCCTGAAGGAAATATGAACAAAGTTCTATTTATCGATCGCGATGGCACGCTCATCATCGAACCCGCCGATGAACAGATTGACAGCCTGGAAAAACTCGAGTATTATCCGGGAGTATTTACATGGCTGGGCCGGATTGCGCGGGAATGCGCGTACGAGCTGGTGATCGTCAGCAACCAGGATGGCCTTGGAACCAAGACCTTTCCCGAAAGCGATTTCTGGCCCGCGCAAAATAAAATGATGAAGGCGTTTGAGAATGAAGGAATCCGGTTTGCCAAAACGTTTTTCGACAAGTCGCTCCCACACGAGAACCTTCCCACGCGCAAGCCGGGTGTCGCCATGCTGAAGGAATTTTTCAATGGCGCATACGACCTCGCTAATTCCTATGTCATCGGCGACCGGATCACCGATATCCAGCTGGCCAAAAACCTCGGATCCAAAGGCATCCTCCTCAATCATTTGCATTTGGCGGAGAAAGTGAAGCAACAGGGTCTTGAAGAATATTGCGCCCTCATAACGGAAGACTGGGAGGATATTTACAGATTCCTCTCGAGACCTGACCGCCGGGGAACCGTTCACCGGAAGACGAAGGAAACAGATATACGCGTCGATCTCAACCTCGACGGTGAAGGGCGATCAACGATCTCAACCGGCCTCGGGTTTTTTGACCACATGCTGGACCAGCTGTCCAGGCATGGAAATATTGACCTGGACATTGAAGTGAAAGGCGATCTGCACATCGATGAGCACCACACCATCGAGGACACCGCCCTCGCTCTGGGCGAAGCTTTCCTGAAAGCGCTCGGCGACAAACGCGGAATCGGGCGCTACGGATTTTGCCTTCCCATGGACGATTGTCTCGCACAGGTTGCCATCGACTTCGGAGGGCGTCCGTGGCTCGTGTGGGAAGCTGCCTTCAACCGTGAAAAGATCGGTGAAATGCCTACCGAAATGTTTTATCATTTCTTCAAATCGTTTACCGACACCTCGAAGAGCAACCTGAACATCAAGGCGGAGGGAACCAACGAGCACCATAAAATCGAAGCGATCTTCAAGGCCTTCGCGAAAGCGGTCAGGATGGCGGTGCGGAAAGAAGGGAATGCGCTTCCCAGCACGAAGGGGGTGCTGTGAGGGGGAATGCAAGATTCAAAATTCAAAATTCGGCTTCGATGGCTGAGCCTGTCGAAGCCCGTTGGCTGAGCCTGTCGAAGCCCGTTGGCTGAGCCTGTCGAAGCCCGGTGGCTGAGCCTGTCGAAGCCCGGTGGCTGAGCCTGTCGAAGCCCGGTGGCTGAGCCTGTCGAAGCCCGGTGGCTGAGCCTGTCGAAGCC
>DASVOT010000662.1:0-2538 GCA_036383235.1 Chryseosolibacter sp. | reverse complement strand
TGACGATCAGGAAGATCGCGATTTTTTCTGTGAGGCATTGAAGGAAATCGATCCTTCCATTGTTTGCCTGATGGCCGGCAGCGGATTCGAGGCCGTGGCCATGCTTCAAAGCCACATGCCCGTCCCCGATCTTATTTTTTTAGACATCAACATGCCCATGATGGATGGCAAGCAGTGCTTGAGAAAAATCAAAAGCATTCCGGAACTGGAATCGATTCCCGTCATTATGTATTCCACCTCCACGAACACCCGCGAGATCAGGGAATGCTACAAACTGGGTGCGGTCGACTTTCTCATCAAGCCTTACAGTTACGAAAAACTCGCACACGACCTGGCATCCGTCTTCGATTTTTCAAGAAAATCCCCAATTTGAATCACGGAGGCATCGCTCCGGCGCCTGGTGCCCTGCCTAACCCGCCACGGCGATTGGCGGTTGAGTCTGCGTCGGCGTTGCCAGCCGGGGAACCAAACGGCGGTCTACCCGGTTAGGACATTAGCTTTGATCAGAATAATGGTTATCTTTGCCGGGTATTCTTTTTATTATTGGCTGATCCCATCATAAATACGCCCGATCCAGAGCTTTTGATAGCAAGCATTGCAGGCCAGCATCGTGCTGGCCGGTTAGTTTTTCCCTAAATATTTCAAATTTTGTCATTCGAACATTTAAATCTCATTGAGCCTTTAGTAAAGGCTGTACAATCCTCTGGCTATACGGTGGCCACTCCCATCCAGCAGCAGTCAATACCCACCATCCTGCAGCGGAGAGATCTGCTGGGATGTGCTCAGACCGGAACGGGTAAAACCGCGGCCTTCGCCTTGCCCATTTTACAGATGTTATACCAGGAGCGTGCCGCTCAAAAATTGCGGACAGTGCGCGCGCTTGTGCTCGCTCCCACGCGTGAGCTGGCAATCCAGGTAGCCGAGAGTTTCGGTAAATACGGAAAGTATACAGGCGTGCGGCATACCGTCATCTATGGTGGGGTCTCGCAACACCACCAGGTCCAGGAACTGCGCCGGGGCGTTGATGTCCTGATTGCTACTCCCGGCCGTTTGCTCGACCTCCTGATACAGGGCCATGTAAGCCTGCAGCAGGTGCAATACCTCGTACTGGATGAAGCCGACCGCATGCTCGACATGGGTTTCATCAACGACATCCGCAAGATACTCTCTCGCATCCCCGCAAAGCGCCAAACGATATTTTTCTCCGCAACCATGCCCCAGGAAGTGCAGCACCTGGTTGAGAGCATTCTCAGGGATCCGGTGCGCGTTGAAGTGACACCTGTTTCATCGACGGCGGTCAACATTGACCAGTCCGTTTTCTTTGTCGAAAAGACCAACAAACGCGCGTTATTACAACACGTTATCCGCGACCGCGAGATCGAGAATGTAATTGTTTTCACCCGTACAAAACACGGAGCAGATAAAGTAGCCTCTGACCTGAACCGCGCGGGTATTGTGGCGGAGGCATTTCACGGCAACAAATCGCAGAACGCCCGCCAACGCGCGCTCAGCAATTTTAAGAAGAAGGCTACGCGCGTTCTGGTCGCTACCGACATCGCCGCACGGGGCATCGACGTGCGGGACCTTCCGTTCGTGATCAACTTTGAGCTTCCCGACTGTGCCGAAACCTATGTTCACCGCATTGGACGAACAGGTCGGGCCGGAGCAAAAGGCATTGCACTGACTTTCTGCGATTCCGCTGAGCGGGACCAGTTGAAGGACATTCGCAAGATTTCAAAAACTCCCATCCATGTGGTGGAAGGTCACCCCTTTGTGTCGTCACAGGCCGTTGCCCCGGTGGCAAGCGCCCCCCGTCCGGGGGGACATGCTTCGCAAAGAAGGAAAAGTAGTTTCAGGTCCGGTTCGCGCTCCCGGTTCAGAACTGCCCGCTGACCGTTGCGCGGATCGCGCCGGCATGCACGGCGTGAATTATTGCTTTCCCGAAAATCAAGAGCCGGCAGCAAGGAAAGAAATCCCTTATTTCCTGACGACGATTTTTTTGCGCGCGACCAAATCGCCTTGTGTCGCCCGCACAAGATAGATGCCCTCATACAGGGCAACCGAAGGCTCGATGCTGATCCCGTTGAACAGCGTGCGCGCGTCCATGGACCGACTATACTGCACCTTGCCCAGAAGGTCCATGATTTCTATCAGAACCGGCGTGGTCTTCGGTGACCTCAGCAACACATTGATGGAGTAACCGCTCGTCGGCACGGGAAATACCTGCAAGGCAAATTCGCGATCAACTGCTTGTTCAAGTCCGGTCACGGGGTCGCCATCGCCGTTATCGCCTCCATCACCTGGATTGCCGCCGTCACCGGGGTCTCCCGTCGAATACGCATAAGCAGTCGATTCCCTGGAGCATCCCCCGCTGGCGGCCACTACCGTATAACTCCCGCTTTCAAGCGGTGCATAGTATGGCAACGTGGCGCCGGGGATCTCGACGCCATCTTTCTTCCATTGATAAGAGGCGACTGCCCTTGTAAACAGCGTGTCATCCTTGATCTCGATTACCGGGACCGCTAGCGTGTCAGGGTA
>DASVOT010000661.1:0-2189 GCA_036383235.1 Chryseosolibacter sp. | reverse complement strand
GATCGTAGAAACGCGTGCAATAATTCAACAGCAACTCGATGTTTGCTGCGATCAGCTTTTTGCTATGCTTGTCGAGCGCATGCTCCAGTTCGAATCTTATCTTCGAAAAACAATCGAGGATGATTTGTCTTTCGCGCTCCGACAAGTGAAGGGCCTCGTTCGTGGAGTAGGAAAAAAACGTGTAGTCATTCATGTGACGGCCCAGTGCCGTGCCGTGGATGAGGTCCGCGTGAAATACCAATGCAAGACCTTTCGGCTGGTAAAAGTCCTCCCCATAGGAACCGATCACCTGACCGGGTGCCAGGAAGACCAGCGTACCTTCTTCGTAATCGTAGTTGCTGATGCCATACTTCAGGTCGCCGCACCTGATCTCCTTCAGGAATACGACGTAGAATCCGTAGCGCATTCTTCGCAGCTGCCTGGGTGCCGCTTTGGACAAATCAACCACGCTTACCAGCGGGTGCAGGGTCTCGTTCCTGTTGAATGCATTGTACTGGCTGACGGTATCGAACTTCAGAATTTCGTCCATATCCACTTTTGATTGTCCGTTCAAAATTAAGGCTTCCGGGGCGGATTTCGTCTTAGATCAGTAAAATTGGTAGGTAAACCGGTAATCCATATAAGTCTACGACACAAAAATCATGACACCTTTGCATGGTTATCAAATTGGAGAAGCACTCCCGAAAATACTATGGAAAAAAGAAAACTGGGAAGCAGCG
Organism: Chryseosolibacter sp.; assembly: GCA_036383235.1. Taxonomy (GTDB): domain Bacteria; phylum Bacteroidota; class Bacteroidia; order Cytophagales; family Cyclobacteriaceae; genus Chryseosolibacter. The sequence goes on along the minus strand of DASVOT010000661.1, from coordinate 1,470 downwards.
GGTTGGAAGTATCGGCAATCGGTCTGGGCTGCATGGGCTTAAGCTTTGGATACGGCCCGCCGACAGGCAAGCACGACGCGATCAGGCTGATACGCACTGCCTATGAACTTGGCGTAGACTTTTTCGATACGGCAGAGGCATATGGTCCGTTCCTGAACGAGGAACTTCTCGGCGAGGCGGTTGCTCCCTTCCGGGACCAGGTCGTCCTGGCGACCAAATTCGGCTTTGAAGGTGGCCTTTCGAACAAGGGCCTCAACAACACTCCGGAAAATATCAAGGCAGTAACGGAAGCGTCGCTCAAGCGCTTAAGGACTGACAGGATCGATCTTTTGTATCAGCACCGGGTGGACCCGAAGGTACCGATGGAAGATGTCGCTGGCACTGTTAAGGAACTTATCCGGCAAGGCAAAGTAAAATATTTCGGATTATCCGAAGCTGGCGCCGAAAGCATCCGACGCGCGCACGCGGTACAACCGGTAGCGGCGCTCCAAAGTGAATATTCATTATGGTGGCGTGAGCCGGAAAAAGAAATCCTGCCTTTACTTGAAAAGCTTGGAATTGGTTTCGTGCCGTTCAGTCCGCTTGGAAAAGGGTTTCTCACCGGCGCGATCAATGAAAATACAAAGTTCGATCAGACAGATTTTCGCAATGTGGTGCCGCGCTTCAACGAAGAGAACCGGAAGGCGAATCAGGTCGTAGTCAACAAGATCGCGGAATTCGCGAAACGGAAAAATGCCACACCGGCACAGGTAGCTCTTGCATGGGTTCTTGCGCAAAGAGCCTGGATCGTTCCTATTCCCGGCACCACAAAAATCAATCGCCTCCGGGAGAATCTGAAGGCCGGGTCTCTCATCCTGAGCCACGCCGATCTCACGGAGATTGAAAACGCATTTTCAGAGATTCAAATCCACGGAGCGCGCTACCCACAACACCTGCAGGAACGGGTCGGACGCTAACTGCACACCAGACGCGCAACGAGACCAAATACATGCAAACTAAATGTATAACATCATGAAATCCATTCTTATCGTAATCGGCGCGCTTCTAAGTTTCCAGGGGATTCACGCACAGACCTCCAGGCAGGAAATCATCAATCTCTCGAAAGAGAAATGGCAATGGATGGCGGACAAAAATGTGGACAAGCTGGCGTCGCTCTTTGATGAAAAATCCAAGTTTGTTCATATGGGCGGGACATGGAAGAAAGGTGACGAGCTCGAAATCATCAGGACCGGAAGCATCTGGTATAAGAATGCCGATGTGCACGACACCGCCCTGGAATTGTTCGACGACACGGCGATCCTCTGGAGTCGGATCACGCTTCAAGCCGTTGTTGGCGGGAACGAGGTGTCAAACGAATTCACGGTGACGGAAGTATTTAAGAAGGAAGGGAAAGACTGGAAGATGCTGGCATTAACATTCAGTAGTGTGCGCGACACGCACGTCATCAAACACTAGCAATTGTGCTTTTAC